>NZ_KV821867.1:307977-334617 GCF_001815755.1 Rothia sp. HMSC061C12 | reverse complement strand
ACACACCAGAAAAGAACCAACAATGATGTTCAACCGTACTTCTATTGCCGCGCTCTCTGCGGCGATGATGCTCACCCTGTCCGCTTGTTCCGGCGGCGCGCAGGTCAACGCAGAATCGAGCGCTTCCACTTCCGCGAGCACTGAATCCGCAAGCGCCGAAGCTTCCGCAACCCCCACTCCTTCACCTACCCCGACCGGCCCGTCTGGCTCCGAGATTGTACTGGTTCGCCCGAGCGTGGACACCAATAATGATTCGAAGGAAGCTGAAAACGCGGCGCTTGTCGCAGCGTACGCCGTATTGGACCAGCATCTACGTGTTAAGAACGCATGGGTGCATGGAGATCTGGAGCATACCAGCGATGAGGAACTATTGCAGTATGTAGATAAGCGCATTCTTGAAAGCGTTAAAAAGCAGGTAGAGTCTATGCGTAAGCTCGCTGTATCCGCTCCTGTGGAAGGCGATATTGTTTTCCGTGATGTTCGCTTTCCCTCTATCTACAGTTTGGAGCACTCTGACGGTTCTAAGCCGTCGCAGCCTAACGCTGGTATAGCCATCACCTACTGTGAAGATACCAGCAATATTCGTATGTCTGACGGGCGTAGGCTGAACGCCAGCCAAACACGGAGGATTTTTATCGTTCGACGTGATGACGGGGCATATGTTCTCGGCAGTACCGATATTGAGCATGAAGGTTGTGACTATGAGGTAGACGAGGTTGTCTAACCTCCGCCCTTAATCTAATGGGACGCATATCGGGCACACGGGGAGGCTACCCCCGCCTGTGTTGCTCGATATGCGCCTCCAGCAGTCACCGTTTCATAGCCGTCTTTTGGCGGCACAACCACACACCAGAAAAGAACCAACAATGATGTTTAACCGTAGTTCTATTGCCGCGCTCTCGGCGGCAATGATGCTCACCCTGTCCGCATGTTCTGGCGGCTCGCAGGTCAACGCAGAATCGAGCGCATCCACTTCCGCGAGCGCTGAATCGGCAAGCGCCGAAGCTTCCGCAACTCCCACTCCTTCGCCTACCCCGACCGGTTCTGAGGTTGTCGAAATCCGTGCCGCCGTTGACACCACCGTTGACTCAGAAGAAGCACGAAAAGCTGCAGGAGAAGCTGCTAAGCAAGTGCTGGAACAGGACGTGCGCCTTCGGAATGCCTGGATGCAGGGGAACCTGGAACATACCAGTGAAAAGGATCTCGCTAAGTATATGGAACCGAAGGGCGTTAAAAGCACCCTGGATGGTTTTGCGGACTTACGTGAAACACTTCAGGAAGGGCCGTTCAGTGGGCAGATTGAAATCCGCGATGTAGAAGTAGTCGAAGTATCTGCCTCAACGGACCAAAACGGGCAGAGCACCCCTAACGCCGTTGTTCGTGTGCAGTATTGCGAAGACTGGGGAAGCCTTCGCTGGCCAACCGGCGAACCTATTGTTCTTGATGATTCTCTCGCAACAGAGGAAATGCGCGAGAACATTATGATTCGTCGACCTGACGGTGTGTTTGTGATTCAGAGTGGCCGCAAAGTTCAGGGTGACTGCAAGCCCTCGCAGCACTAACGCTTTCAGAAATGGGAAGGTACTTGAAGTACATCTGAGTGTGCTTCAACTACCTTCCCACTTCTATTTTTGGCCTCATGCTATAGACGTGCTTCTTCAATAGGTGCTTCTGATATCCCCGCAGCCCCCTCACCGTGAGCGGTCTCTCGCCGAACCTGAACGTAGCCTGTGAACTGTGGTACCCTACTAGAAGCACAAAACCTTTAAATCCGTCCCGTGAGGCGGGGAAGGAGACGGCTATGCCTGGGTCAACTGTACCCACATCCGGCGCGAATCAGGGGCGAAATCTAACCGCAGCCCCCCATTCGGCAACCCCTCAAAGCACCTCCGAGGACGCGACCACCGTCGGTCGCACCATCCTCAGCGAGGACGAAATCCGCCGCGCCCTCACCCGCATCGCCTACGAAATTATTGAAACCAATAAAGGCGTAGAAAACCTCGTACTCATCGGCATCCGCTCCCGCGGCGTGCCCCTCGCCGTACGACTCGCAGCCCGCATCCAAGCCATCGAGCCGAACTTCAACGCAGAAACACGAATCGGCGCCCTGGACATCACCGCCTACCGCGACGACCAGCGAACCGGCGGCACCACCTCCCCAGACACCGCAGGGGAAAGCATCATGCCCACCATCGGCATTGAAGGCAAAACCGTAGTCCTCGTTGACGACGTCCTCTACTCCGGCCGCACCGTACGCGCCGCCCTCGACGCACTCAACGCCCACGGACGACCCGCCCTCGTACGCCTGGCAGTCCTCGTAGACCGCGGACACCGGCAACTACCCATCCGCGCCGACCACGTGGGCAAAAACCTGCCCACCAGCGCCAGCGAAACCGTGCGCGTCGTACTGACTGAAACCGACAACGCAACAGACCGAGTTGACATTATCCAGCTGGGAGGGCTCTCATGAAGCATCTGCTCGACACCCGCGAACTAACCCGCGAAGAAGCCATCGAAATCCTTGACGTCGCCGACTACATGGCGCAGGTCAAAGCCGAAAACCGCACCCTCAACGTGCTCAACGGCAAGACCGTCGTCAACCTCTTCTTCGAGGACTCCACCCGAACCCGCCTCTCCTTCGAAGCCGCAGAGAAGCGCCTGGGCGCCGCCGTCACCAACTTCTCCGCATCTGGCTCCTCCCTGTCTAAGGGCGAGTCGCTCAAGGACACCGCGCAGACCCTCAAAGCGATTGCCGCGGATGCGTTCGTGATCCGCCACTCGGCATCCGGCGCACCGCAGCGCCTCGCCGAGGCAGGCTGGACCGACATCCCCGTACTCAACGCGGGCGACGGCACCCACGCACACCCCACCCAGGCACTGCTCGACGCCGTATCCCTGCGCCAGTACAAGGCAGAACGCGACGGCCTCGACAGCCCCCGCGGCACCGACCTGTCCGGCATGCGCGTGCTCATCGTCGGCGACATCCTGCACTCGCGCGTGGCACGCTCCAACCTCTGGCTGCTGACCACCCTCGGCGCGCAGGTCGTCTTCGTCGCACCGCCGACCCTGCTGCCGCTGAACACCGCCTCCTGGGTTGAAGAAGCCGGCGTAGAAATCTTCCACGACTTCGACGAAGCCATCGCCACCAACCCCGACGCCGTCATGCTGCTGCGCATCCAGAAGGAACGCATGAACGCCGCGTACTTCCCCTCCGCCGAGGAGTACACCGAGCTGTGGGGCCTGACCGCCGAACGCTTCGCAACCCTGCAGGCACAGCCGCAACCGGTCGCGATTCTGCACCCGGGCCCCATGAACCGCGGCCTGGAAATCTGCGCCGAAGCCGCCGACGCCACCAACTCCTGGGTCCTGCGCCAGGTCAGTAACGGCGTGGCGCTACGCATGGCGGTGCTCTACCTGCTTCTCACCGACGGCTCCAGCGCCAAGCTCTACGCCGGCGACGAATCCTAAACGACCTTCCTAACGAGAGGAACCAACACCATGAGCAAGTACCTGATTAAGGGCGCAAGCCTCTACGGCGAAAAGGTCGCCGACATCCTCATCGAGGACGGCGTGATTAGCCGCATCGCAGAGAACATCGACGCCGCAGACGCACAGGTCGTCGAGGCGGCAGGCCAGGTGGCACTGCCCGGTCTGGTCGACATCCACACCCACCTGCGTCAGCCCGGCTACGAGGCATCCGAAACCGTTGAGACCGGCACCCGTGCAGCAGCCCTGGGCGGCTACACCGCAGTGTTCGCCATGGCAAACTCCATGCCCGTGGCAGACACCGCCGCAGTCGTTGAGCAGGTTGACCGCCTCGGCAAGGAATCCGCATGGTGCCGCGTGCAGCCCATCGGCGCAGTAACCGTGGGCCTGAAGGGCGAGCGCCTCTCCGACATTGGCGGCATGGCGAACTCCACCGCGAACGTGCGCGTGTTCTCTGACGACGGCATGTGCGTGTACGACCCCGCCGTGATGCGCCGCGCCCTCGAATACGTCAAGACCTTCGACGGCGTTATTGCGCAGCACGCGCAGGAGCCGCGCCTGACCGAAGGCGCCCAGATGAACGAAGGTAAGGTGTCCGCTGATCTGGGTCTGACCGGTTGGCCCGCTGTCGCTGAAGAGGCAATCATTGCCCGCGACGTGCTGCTGGCTGAGCACCTGGACTCTAAGCTGCACATCTGCCACCTGTCCACCAAGGGCTCCATTGAGGTTGTGCGCTGGGCTAAGTCCCGCGGCGTGAAGGTGACCGCGGAGGCAACCCCGCACCACCTGCTGCTCACCGACGAGACTGCACGCACCTACGACCCGATTTTCAAGGTGAACCCGCCGCTGCGCACCGAAGAGGACGTCATGGCGCTGCGTCAGGCTGTTGCTGACGGCATCATCGACGTGATTGGTACCGACCACGCACCGCACCCGGCAGAGACCAAGGAATGCGAGTGGGCGTGCGCCGCGAACGGTATGACCGGTCTGGAGCAGGCACTGTCCATCATCCAGATGACCCTGGTTGACACCGGCATGATTACCTGGCGCGATGTGGCACGCATCCTCTCCGAGGAGCCCGCGAAGATTGGTCGCCTGGACCACGAGCAGGGCCGCCCGCTTGCCGAAGGCGAACCGGCAAACATTGTGCTGGTCGACCCGAAGGCAACCCGCGTGATTAAGCCGGAGGAGCAGGCTACCAAGGGTAAGAACAACCCCTACCGCGACATGGAGGTGCCCGGCTCGATCCGTGCAACCTTCTACGCTGGCCACCCGACCGTGCTGAACGGCGAGCTGGCAACCCCGCGCCGCTAAACCCGCGAGGCGAACGCACGTGGTGACCGTGCCTGGCGGTGGTAGGTTCACGCCTGCCACCGCCTCGCCGGGAGCACCGCCCCCAACCTCACCAACCCAGGCCGAGATCATCGACCGAGACCCCAACCGAAAGAGAGAACCTTCGTGGGAAAGTTCCTGACCGCCATCATCTGCATCGCCCTGGTCGCCCTGTGCATCTACGGCATGTGGCACGGATGGCGCTCGCGCCTGGCACGCCAGGCGAACATGTTCGGCTCCCTCAAGGAAGTTCCCGAACGCTACGAGGGCATGACCGCTGACGCCGCTTTTGAGGGCGAGTACGTCAGCACCACGATCTTCGGTAACTGGCTGGACCGCGTGGGTTTCGATTCGCTCGGCTTCAAGAGCAAGTCCACCCTGCTGATTTACCCGGACAGCATCATCTTCACCCGTAACGGAGCGAAGGACCTGTGGATTCCGGCGAAGAAGCTCGCCGTCATCACCACCGACCGCGGTATGGCGGGCAAGGTTGTGGAGAAGAACGGCCTGGTCGTGATTGGTTGGACCCTGGACGGTCACCGCGTGCAGACCGGCTTCCGCACCCGCTACGCCGAGGACAAGCAGGCGGTACTGCAGGAGCTGCGCCGCATCGCCCCGAACGCGGTGGATGCGCCCGAGAAGTGGACGGCAGAACCGGAAGCCTAAATCCCGGTGTAATATCCCTGCGCACCCACACCCATAGATTTTGCCTGAGGTCAGGCGAACACCCGCCGAAGGCACCATAGACTACCCCGGAACCTGCACGGTAGAGGCCGTACAGGAAGCGGGGGAGAACACCAGAGAAAAGGAAGAAGAGCATGACTGACATGACACGATCCGGCGCCCTGCGTACGGACCGCGCGCTGCTCGTCCTGGAGGACGGCACCGTCTACCGCGGCTACGGCTACGGCGCAACCGGCGCGTCCCTGGGCGAGGCGGTTTTCTCGACCGGTATGACCGGCTACCAGGAAACCCTGACCGACCCCTCCTACGCGGGTCAGATTGTGGTTCAGACCGCTCCCCATATCGGCAACACCGGCGTGAACACCACCGACGCTGAGTCCCGCAAGATTTGGGTTGCCGGCTACGTGGTTCGCGACGCAGCACGTGTGGCATCCAACTGGCGTTCTGAGCGCACCCTCGACGAAGAGCTCATCGAGCAGGGCATCGTCGGTATTCAGGGCATTGACACTCGCGCCCTGACCCGCCGCCTGCGTTCGAGCGGTTCGATGCGTGCGGGCGTGTTCTCCGGTGAGCACGCAGAACGCCCCGAAGCTGAACTGCTGGAGGAGGTGCGCGCCTCCGAGCCGATGGCTGGCCGTAAGCTCGCTGACTCCGTTTCGGTTGACACCGCCTACACCGTTGAGCCGCACCAGTTCAACTGGTTCGCACCCCCGGTCGCAACCATCGTCGCCCTGGACCTGGGCATTAAGTCGATGACCCCGCAGCGTTTCGCTGAGCGTGGCGTGCGCGTGCACGTGCTGCCCGCAAGCGCAACCCTCGAGGACATCTACTCCCACAACCCCGACGGCGTGTTCTTCTCCAACGGCCCCGGTGACCCGGCAACCGCTGACGAGCAGGTTGAGCTGCTGCAGGGCGTGCTGCGTAAGGGCACCCCGTTCTTCGGCATCTGCTTCGGTAACCAGCTGCTCGGCCGCGCCCTGGGCTTCGGCACCTACAAGCTGCCCTTCGGCCACCGCGGCATCAACCAGCCGGTCATGGACAAGACCACCGGCAAGGTTGAAATCACCGCGCAGAACCACGGCTTCGCTGTGGACGCGCCGATTGGCGACTACGTGACCGCACCGAACGCTGAGTTCGGTCAGGTCATGGTCTCCCACGTGGGTCTGAACGACAACGTGGTTGAGGGCCTGACCTGTAAGGACATCCCCGCGTTCTCCGTGCAGTACCACCCCGAGGCTGCCGCGGGCCCGCACGATTCCGCCTACCTCTTTGACCGTTTCATCGACCTGATGGTCGCAACCAAGACTGCAAAGGAAGCATAAATGCCTCGTCGTACTGACCTTAATAGCGTCCTCGTCATCGGTTCCGGCCCCATCGTCATCGGTCAGGCAGCGGAATTTGACTACTCCGGCACTCAGGCACTGCGCGTGCTGAAGGAGGAGGGCGTGCGCGTCATCCTCGTGAACTCGAACCCGGCAACCATCATGACCGACCCCGAGTTCGCGGACGCCACCTACATTGAACCCATCACCCCCGAGGTGATTGAGAAGATCATCGAGAAGGAAAAGCCGGACGCAATCCTGCCGACCCTGGGTGGTCAGACCGCGCTGAACGCGGCTATCTCCCTGGATGAGCGCGGCGTGCTCGCCAAGTACAATGTTGAGCTGATCGGCGCGAACATTGAGGCGATTAACCTCGGTGAGGACCGTGAAGCATTCAAGGGCGTGGTGGATCGCGCCGGCGGCGAGTCTGCACGCTCGGTGATTGTTCACTCCATGCCGGAGGCGCTGGAAGCCGCTAAGGAGCTGGGCTACCCGATGGTGGTCCGCCCCTCCTTCACCATGGGTGGTCTCGGCTCAGGTATGGCGTACAACGAGGAAGACCTCTACCGTATTGCTGGCGCCGGTATTCAGTACTCGCCGACCAGCGAGGTCCTGCTGGAGGAGTCCATCCTCGGCTGGAAGGAATACGAGCTGGAGATGATGCGTGACACCAACGACAACGTCGTGGTCGTCTGCTCCATCGAGAACTTCGACCCCGTGGGCGTGCACACCGGTGACTCCATCACCGTGGCACCCGCACTGACCCTGACCGACCGTGAGTTCCAGAAGCTGCGCGACATCGCGATTAACGTGATTCGTGAGGTTGGCGTGGACACCGGTGGTTGTAACATCCAGTTCGCGATTGACCCGAAGACCGGCCGCATCATCGTCATTGAGATGAACCCGCGCGTGTCTCGTTCCTCGGCGCTCGCGTCGAAGGCTACCGGCTTCCCGATTGCGAAGATTGCGACCAAGCTGTCCCTGGGTTACACCCTGGATGAGATTCCGAACGATATCACCCAGAAGACCCCGGCGTCCTTCGAGCCGACCCTCGACTACGTGGTCGTGAAGGTTCCGCGCTTCGCGTTTGAGAAGTTCCCGGCTGCTGACCCGACCCTGACCACCACCATGAAGAGTGTTGGTGAGGCTATGGCTCTGGGCCGTAACTTCACTGAGGCTCTGCAGAAGGCGATGCGTTCGCTGGAGCAGAAGGGTGCGTCCTTCTCGTTCAAGCCGCTGTCCCTGTCTGAGGCTGAGCTGGCTGAGCTGGTTGAGAAGACTAAGGTTGCGACCACTCAGCGTATTTACCAGGTTCAGCAGGCTCTGCTGGCCGGTGCTACCGTGGAGCAGCTGCACGAGGCTACCAAGATTGACCCGTGGTTCCTGGATCAGCTGGTGCTGCTGAATGAGGTTGCCGGCGTGGTTCACGCTAAGCGTGACAACCTTGACCCGGAGACCCTGAAGCTGGCTAAGCGTCACGGTTTCTCGGACGCTCAGATTGCTGAGATTATCGGCTCTTCTGAGGATGTCGTGCGCGGTGTTCGCCACGCTCTGGGTATCCGCCCGGTCTTCAAGACTGTTGACACCTGTGCAGCCGAGTTTGAGGCGTTCACTCCGTACCACTACTCCTCCTACGACCTGGAGGATGAGGTTGCTCACCACGAGAAGCCCTCGATTATGATTCTGGGTTCGGGCCCGAACCGTATCGGTCAGGGTATCGAGTTCGACTACTCCTGTGTGCACGCTTCGCTGGTGCTGCGTTCGCTCGGTTACGAGACTGTCATGGTCAACTGCAACCCTGAGACTGTTTCGACTGACTACGATATTTCGACTCGCCTGTACTTTGAGCCGCTGACCCTTGAGGATGTGCTTGAGATTGTTGAGTCGGAGCGTCGTACCGGCGGTCTGATGGGCGTGTTCGTGCAGCTGGGCGGTCAGACTCCGCTGAAACTGGCTCGTGCCCTGAAGGATGCGGGCGTGCCGATTCTGGGCACCACCCCCGAGGCTATTGACCTGGCTGAGGACCGCGGCGAGTTCTCCCGCGTGCTGGAGGAGGGCGGCCTGATTTCGCCCAAGAACGGTACCGCGTTCACTTTCGAGGGTGCTAAGCGCATCGCTGACGAGATTGGTTACCCGGTTCTGGTTCGTCCTTCGTACGTGCTGGGTGGCCGTGGCATGGAGATCGTCTACGATGAGGCGAACCTGGCACGCTACCTGGAGAACGCTACCGAGGTTTCGCCTTCGCAGCCCGCTCTGATTGATAAGTTCCTTGAGGACGCTATCGAGATTGACGTTGACGCCCTGTTCGACGGCGATGAGCTGTACCTGGGCGGCGTCATGGAGCACATTGAGGAAGCCGGTATTCACTCGGGTGACTCTTCCTGTACTCTGCCTCCGATTACTCTCGGCCCGGACATCATCGCGAAGGTGAAGGACGCTACCGAGAAGATTGCTCGCGGCACCGGTGTGCGCGGCCTGATTAACATTCAGTTCGCGTACGTGTCTGAGAACCTGTACGTGATTGAGGCGAACCCGCGTGCGTCTCGTACTGTTCCGTTCGTGTCGAAGGCTACCGGCGTGCAGATGGCTAAGGCTGCTGTGCTGATTGGTCTGGGTAAGAGCATTGCTGAGCTGAAGGCTGAGGGCTACCTGCCGTCGAACATGGATGGCGCATCCCTGCCTGAGGAGACTGCGATTGCTGTGAAGGCTGCGGTTCTGCCGTTCGCTCGTTTCCGCACCCCGGAGGGTGTTGTGGTGGATTCGCTGCTGAGCCCGGAGATGCGTTCGACCGGTGAGGTCATGGGTCTGGATAAGCACTATGACACCGCGTTCGCGAAGGCTCAGGCTGGTGCTGGTTCGCCGCTGCCCACCTCCGGTAAGGTGTTCATTTCGGTGGCTAACCACGATAAGCGTAACGTCATTATTTACGCGAAGATGCTGGAGTCGCTGGGCTTTGAGATCGTTTCGACCGGTGGTACCGCTGAGATTCTGCGCCGTAACGGCTTGAACTCGGTGATTGTGGCTTCGAAGTTCGCTGAGGCGAATGGCGACCACTCGATTGTGGACATGGTCCGCAACGGTGATATTGACCTGATTCTGAACACCCCTGCCGGTGGTGCTGCTCGTAGCGATGGTTACGAGATTCGTGCTGCTGCTGTTTCGGTGGGCTGCCCGGTCATGACTACCATTTCTGAGTTCGCTGCGGCTGTTCAGGCGATTAATGCTCTGCGTGAGCACAGCTGGGACATCATGAGCCTGCAGGAGCACGGCGTTCAGCTGGCTGCCGCTGTGGATGCTCGTTCCGAGGGTGGCGAGGCGTAATGTCCGCTGCTTTTGGTGATCGTCTGGCGAAGGCGATGGCGGAGCGCGGCCCGCTGTGTGTGGGTATTGACCCGCATCCGAACCTGCTGGAGCAGTGGGGTCTTGAGGATTCTGCTGCCGGCCTGGCTGCTTTTACTGAGGCGGTCTATGAGGGTTGCGCACCGTTTGCGGCGGCGTTGAAGCCTCAAGTGGCGCTGTTTGAGCGTCACGGTTCAGCTGGTCTTGCTGTGCTGGAGGCGCTGTTTGCCCGCGCTGCCGCTGATGGTGTGCTGATTGTTGCTGACGCTAAGCGCGGCGATATCGGTTCGACCATGAAGGCGTACGCGGATGCGTGGCTCGGCTCGTCTTCGCCGCTGGGTACCGATTCGGTGACTTTGAGCCCGTATCTGGGTTTTGAGTCGCTGCGTCCGGCGCTGGATTTGGCTGATGAGAATGACCGCGGCACTTTCGTGTTGGCGCTGACCTCGAACCCTGAGGGTAAGAGCGTTCAGCACGTGGGCGCGTCGGAGTCTGGTCATTCTGGCGAGTCTGAGGGTCATTCCGGCGAGTCTGGGGGCGCTGTGGCTAAGCGTATTATCGCTGCGGCTACCGCTGAGAATGCTTCCCGCGAGTGGGAGCAGATGGGCCCGTGCGGCCTGGTGGTTGGCGCGACCGTTGGTCAGGCGCTGGTTGATTTGGGTATTGACCTGGGCGTGTTCAACGGCCCGATTCTGTCGCCGGGTTATGGTGCGCAGGGCGCTTCGGCGGCTGACCTGTACCGCGTGTTTGCGGGTGTTGAGTCGCAGGTGCTGGTGAATTCCAGCCGTGGCGTGCTTGCTGCTGGCCCGTCGGTTGAGGGTTTGGCGCAGGCGGCGCAGGCGGCTCGTGATGACCTGTTGGCGGCTCGCGGCGCGTAGTTCGCGTGTTGTGTGAGAGGGGCGTGTGCTCCGGGTGGATTCTGTTGAGGGTCTGCTCGGGGTGCGCGCCCCTTTTGCATACCCCCTGTGTGTGCCTGTTTTATCGCATTTTTTCGGTACATCCGCATGCATAATTTTGCCGCCGCCCGCTCGCGCCGATGCGAGTTTGCTCACCTCTGTAGCGGGGGAGTGCGCCCGCTCTATGAGGTGCGTGCGTGGCTCCACTTTTGATAGGGCGAATACTCCGCTATGCTATAGGGGTACTCCCTAATATTTACGTGCTGACGTGCGTAGACGCATTGTTGGTGCGAGGGTGAGTGCCGCGGGTGGAACGAGGTTTCTCGTGCTATCCGTGATACATTAGTTGATAAGTAAAATTCTATAACTCGCAGAAATGGGGGACCCAACCATGCCGCTGACTCCGCTAACTGAGGATGCGCGCGCCTCCGCCCGCGAGAAGGCAGTACTTGCCCGAGCACACCGCCAGGAAATTAAGCGTGCACTGAGTGACCGTGAACTTTCCGTGCGTCAGGTGCTCGATATGGTCGATTCCGACCCTGCACTGGCTAAAATGCCGGTGGGGCAGATGCTGCGCGCACTTCCGGGCATTGGTGCCGTTCGAGCTGAACGCATCATTGAAGAACTTCATATTGCACCGACTCGCCGCCTTGGCGGCCTGGGTGTACACCAGCGTCGCAAGATGGTGGAGTACTTCAACCGTAATTCGCGGTATTTGAACCGTGCACGTCGCAGGACTAATACTCTGCCTCCTGAATCTTCTCAGTCCTAACACATCGTGCCTTCAGCCGATGAAGGCGCAGTAAGGAAACTATGTCTCAGCCGACTCTCACCGTACTGGCTGGCCCCACTGCTGTTGGCAAGGGTACGGTGTGCCAGTACATTCGTGAGAACTACCCGAACGTGTGGTTCTCTGTTTCCGCTACCACTCGTGATCCTCGCCCCGGTGAGGTTGACGGTACTCACTACTATTTCGTTTCGATGGAAGAGTTTGACCAGATGATCGCTGACGGTCAGATGCTTGAGTACGCTGTGGTGCACGGTAAGAATAAGTACGGTACTCCGCGCGCTAAGGTCCAGGAGGCCCTGGATGCTGGCCGCCCGGTGATTCTTGAGATTGACCTGCAGGGTGCTCGCCAGATTCGCGAGACCATGCCTGATGCTCGCCTGGTTTTCTTGGCTCCTCCGAGCTGGGATGAGCTGGTGTCGCGTCTGGTGGGTCGAGGTACCGAGAGTGAGCAGGAGCAAGCTCGTCGCCTTGAAACCGCGAAGGTTGAGTTGGCTGCTGAGAAGGAATTTGACGTCACGGTCGTCAACGACTCTGTTGAGCGTGCAGCGAAGGAGATTGCTGAGCTGATTGGCGCCGCCTAATCTGCATGCTTTGCGTTCGCGGTGGGGCTAGAGTTTCTTCCGACCTGTAGTTCTGCCGTGAGGCGTTGTGAAGGGTGGGGGTTTCGAAGAGTTTTCTTCGGGCCCCTACCTTTTTTGGCTGGGCTGACACCTTTTGTCTGGGCTGGTACGTGCGTTTTAGCCGTTGAGAGGGTAGAATAGTTCTTTAGTTTTGACCGTGCCCTCAGTGCGCCCGGTTTGCGCCATTGCGCGAACGGTGCGCGGGGGTGTTCGGTACGTACATTCCATCAAGCTATTTGGAGTTTTTAGTGGCAAACGAAATCAAGGAACACGAGGACTACAACTTCGTTGACGGTGTCGCTCCCGAGGGCATCGTGAGCCCCAGCGCTGACGCGCTGATTGAGAAGGCGGAGTCCAAGTACGGCCTGGTGATTTTCGGTGCCCGCCGTGCACGCCAGATTAACGCGTACTACGCTAACCTGCAGGACAATACTGCTGCGCACGTTGGCCCGCTGGTTGACGCTGAGTCGAACGAGAAGTCCCTGTCGGTGGCAATGCGTGAAATCATTGCTGACCGTGTTGTGGCGGAGCACCGCCCGGACGCTAAGTTCGACGAGGACGGCTACCCGATTCCCGAGGATCTGTCCGCTGTGATTGATTTCAGCGCGGCTGAGTTCTCTGGCGCTATCGAGGAGGAGTACATCCCCGCAGGTAGCGAAGAGGTTATTGCTATCGAAGAGGTTATCCTCGACGAGTCCGCTGAGTAATCTGCTTCTACAAGGATTCTTTGACGTACCATGCGCATTATCGTTGGTATTGGAGGGGGCATTGCTGCGTATAAGGCGGCGATGCTCCTTCGTCTTTTTGCGAAGAATGGCGACGAGGTAATCGCCATGCCCACCCCGAACGCGACGAAGTTCGTGGGTGTTCCCACTCTGGAGGCGCTGAGCGGCAACCCCGTCTCAACGGATGTGTTTGACCGTGTGCCTGAGGTGAACCACGTGCGCCAGGCTGAACAGGCTGACGCTGTGGTGATTGCCCCGGCGACTGCTGATTTGCTGGCTCGTTTGGCGGCTGGTCGTACGGATGATCTGTTGTCCTCTACGGTGTTGACGACGCACGCCCCGGTGATTTTGGCGCCGGCGATGCACACCCAGATGTGGGAGCATCCGGCGACTCAGGCGAATGTGCAGACTCTGCGTTCGTGGGGTTATCACGTGATTGAGCCTGCGATTGGGCGTTTGACGGGCCCGGATTCTGGTTCGGGTCGTATGCCAGAGCCGGAGGATATTTTCGCGGTGGCTCTGGATGTGATAGCGCGCTTCCCGAAGGGGCAGGTGCACCCGGTGTACACGCCCGGTTACGCGCCGACTGAGCCCCTGTACACGGGTACGGAGCAGGAGCGTATGGCGGCGGCGCGTCAGGCGACGCTGACCTCGGCGCTACTCGGTCAGGACGCTAACGTTTCTGCAGATGCATCTGGTTCGCTGGGTAGCCCGCTGGCCGGTCGCCTCGTGGTCATTACCGCCGGCGGCACCCGTGAGGCGCTGGACCCGGTACGCTTCCTCGGCAACCGTTCGACCGGCAAGCAGGGCGTGGCGCTCGCGGAGGCGGCACGCGACCTGGGCGCGACCGTGCACCTGATTGGTGCGAACCTTGAGGTTCCCGCGCCGGAGGGTGTGCAGGTGACCCGTGTGGTGAGTGCCCTGGAGTTGCGTGAGGCGACCCTGGAAGCGAGCGCGGTGGCGGATGTGCTGATTATGTCCGCGGCGGTGGCTGATTTTAGGCCCGCCGAGTTTGCCGAGTTCAAGATTAAGAAGAGCGCCGACTCTGAGGATGCGCCGGTGATTCAGCTGGTGCGCAACCCGGATATTCTGCGTGAGGTCGTGGTGCGCCGCCAGCAGGCTCGTGAGGCGGGGGAGAGCACCCTCGGTCCGAAGCTCATTGTTGGTTTTGCGGCGGAGACCGGTTCGGCGGAGAAGACTCCGTTGGAGCTGGGTCGTGAGAAGCTGCAGCGTAAGGGCACGGACTTCTTGGCGGTCAATACGGTGGGCGTGAATCGTGGTTTCGGCACGGACGATAACACGATTACGCTGCTGTCGACTCTGAATGATGAGGCGCCGGTGTTCTCCGGTTCGAAGAAGGAGCTGTCGGTGCGTCTGTTGGAGCATGTGGCGGCTTTCCTGCCTGAGCTTTCTGGCTAAGAATCCTCATGCGTCCGCGTAGCTACTCAGCTGGTGCGCGCTTGCTTACATATCTTCAAAGCCCGTGCGGTACTTCCTGGGGGAGGTATCGTGCGGGCTTTGCTGTACCCGCTGGGAGGTTGCCAGCGCCTCCATCTACTAATCCTTGGGGGAGCATTATGCGCAAGCACTTGTGATGCGGGTTTCTTTCTTCTGGGGTTCCTTCCGAGGTTCCGCCGGGGGAGCGTCTCATATTTCTGTCATACTGGTGAAATTTCTGACCGTACCCCTGAACCGTCAGATAAAGGTCTTGTATCATGGCATAGAGAGTATTTCGCGTTGAAGGGGAAGAAGCACCATGCCCGTGAATCAGAGCAAGCCCGCCACGGTACAGTCCGCCCAGAGTGAGGAGCGTCCTCAGATTCTGGTGATCACCGGTATTTCCGGTGCAGGCCGCAGCACTGTCGCAAATGTACTGGAGGATGAGGGCTGGTACGTTATCGATAACATCCCGCCGCAGATGCTCGGTTCCCTGGCTGAGCTGGTGACCCGCGACGGTGCACGAGTTCCGAAGGTGGCGCTCGGCATTGACGTTCGCGCCCGCGCACTGTTCTCCGATCTTCCCGCGGCGATTGAGACTCTGCGCAAGTCCGATATTGACTTCTCCATGCTCTTCCTTGACGCCAAGGACGAGACCATTATTGCCCGCTACGAGGCTCAGCGCCGCCCGCACCCGCTGCAGGGTGAGGGCCGCGTCCTCGACGGTATCCGCGCTGAACGCACTCTCTTTGAAGGTCTGCGCCTCGCTTCTGACCGCACCATTGACACCACCGGCATGAACGTTCACGAGCTGGCTCGTACCGTGCGTGAAATGTTCGCTGAGGGTGCGGATAAGAAGCTGAACCTGACCGTGATGAGCTTCGGCTTCAAGTACGGTGCGCCTTCGGACGCTAACTACATGGCTGATATGCGTTTCATCCCGAACCCGCACTGGGTTCCGGAGCTGCGCCCCCTGACCGGTCAGGACGCCCCGGTACGCGACTACGTGCTGGAGCACGCCGGCACCGAGGAGTTCATCAGCAACTACCTTGCGGCTCTTCGCCCCGTGCTTGAGGGCTACCGCCGTGAGGGCAAGTACTACGCCACCATCGCAATTGGCTGCACCGGTGGTAAGCACCGTTCCGTGGCTGTGACGGAGGAACTGGCTCGTCGTCTCTCTGCTTTCGGTGAGCTGAACGTGAATGTTCAGCACCGTGACAAGGGCCGCGAGTAAGTTTTTCCCGGCGCGTCCCAACCACCGCGTCGTGTTTCATTAGCCGCCGTCCGGCCCCGCACACCGTGGGGCCGGCATACCATTCCTTCCGGGTATGTGAGGTATTACTATGTCTACCCATTCGACCAGTTATGACACTCAGGGTATTCCGCGCCTGCCGGCTCTGCCGACTCAGGCTTTGCGCTTGTTGAAGACCACGCACCGTTCGCCGAAGGTTACGGCGATGGGCGGCGGCCACGGGCTGTACGGTTCCCTGTCTGCGCTTCGCCACGTCACGCCTGATTTGACGGCTGTTGTGACGGTTGCTGACGATGGCGGCTCGTCGGGTCGTTTGCGTGAGGAGATGGGTATTCTCCCTCCCGGAGATTTGCGTATGGCGCTTTCTGCGCTGTGTGATGACACCGATTGGGGTCGCACGTGGCGTGATGTGATGCAGCATCGTTTTAGCGCGCCTGAGGGGTATGAGGGTGAGTTCCCGCTGGATTACCATGCTCTCGGTAACCTGCTGATTGCGACTCTCTGGCAGCTGCTGGATGACCCGGTTGCCGGCCTGGACTGGGCGGGTGCCCTGCTGAATGCGCGCGGCCGCGTGTTGCCGATGGCGCTGGATCCGATGGTCATTTACGGTACCGTGCTGCGTGAGCATAATGGTGGCGGTATTGAGCGCGTGAAGGTGGTCGGCCAGGTGAACCTCTCGAAGGAGGAGCGGGTTCACGATATTGGTCTATCTCCCGCAAATGCGCGTCCTTGCCCGGAGGCGCTCTCCGCTATTGAAGAATCCGACTGGATTGTTTTGGGTCCGGGTTCGTGGCGTACGTCGGTTCTGCCGCATCTGCTGTTGGATGCTCAGCGTGAGGCGATTATCCGCACGGAGGCGCGCCGCTGCGTGGTCATGAACCTCTCCGACGATAAGGAGACGGTCGGCTTCACCCCGGCGACGCACCTGGATTTGTTGCGCCAGTACGCCCCGAAGCTTCACCTTGACGCGGTGATTGCTGACGCTGACATGCAGGCTGATCACCGTTCCGAGCTGGAGCGTGAGGCTTCTGCGATGGGTGCGAAGGTTGTGTGGGCGCATCTGCGTTCGAGCTCCCAGCCGAATGTGCACGACCCGCTGAAGCTTGCGGCTGCGTATAACGAAGCGTTTGAGCTGAGCTCCTAGGTTTACTGGCTTGGGTTTGCTGCTCAAGTGTGTTGCTTGAGCTGGCTGTTATGTGCGCCCTTTTTCCTGATTTTTAGACTTAAACACTACGCCTAGAAGGACCTGTTCATGGCATTAACCACGCTCGTCAAGGACGAACTCGCCAACTACGAGGCAACGAAAGTCTCTGCTCGTAAGGCAGAAATCTCTACGATTCTGCGTTTTACCGGAGGCCTGCACATTGTCTCGGGGCGAATCGTGGTGGAGTCTGAGGTCGACCACGAGGCAACCGCCCACCGCATGCGCCGCACCATCGCGGAGATTTACGGCCACGACTCTGAGCTGACCAGCGTCAGCGGTGGTGGCCTGCGTCGAGGCGGCCGCTACATTGTGCGCGTGGACCATGGCGGTGAGGCGCTGGCTCGCCAGACCGGTCTGCTGGATCTGCGTGGCCGCCCGGTGCGTGGCCTGCCGCCGGCTGTGGTGAACGGCTCCCTGCAGGACGCCGAGGCGGTCATGCGCGGTGCGTTCCTTGCGCACGGTTCGTTGACTGAGCCGGGTCGTTCCTCCTCCCTGGAGATTACCTGCCCCGGCCCGGAGGCGGCGCTTGCGCTGGTGGGTGCGGCTCGTCGCCTGGACATTATTGCGAAGGCACGCGAGGTACGCGGCACCGACCGTGTGGTGGTGCGTGACGGCGAGACGATTTCGCAGCTGTTGGAGCGTATGGGTGCGACTGGCACCCTGACCACGTGGCGTGAGGCGCGCACCCGCAAGGAGGTTCGTGCGACCGCGAACCGCCTTGCGAATTTTGATGATGCGAACCTGCGCCGTAGCGCCCAGGCGGCTGTTGCGGCGAGCGCCCGCGTGGAGCGTGCCCTGCAGATTCTGGGTCATGAGGCGCCGGATCATCTGCGCTATGCCGGTGAGCTGCGTGTGCTGCATAAGCACGCGTCGTTGGATGAGCTGGGTCGTCTGGCTGATCCGCCGATGACGAAGGACGCGATTGCGGGCCGTATTCGCCGTCTGCTGGTGATGGCTGATAAGCGTGCTTCGGAGCTGGGCGTTCCGGGTACTGAGCTGCCGCGCGAGGACTAGGCGAGGACTAAATTCTGGTCTTGCGCGGGGCTGACTGCGCGTGTGGCTAGGTGTGTGGCTGAGGTGTTTGTGACGGTTTTATGACAAACCCGAACCCGCCGTTTTTGAATAAAAACCGCATATTTTTCAAAAATGAGCCTGTGGATGGCTTCTTTCTCGCTGTACGAGGGGAGTTATCCACAGGTTCTTTGTTCGCGCTCGTGCGTTCGCGCGCGTGAGCCTAGGGTAGGGGTATGACGAGCATGACCCCCAACCACGAGCAGAACCACCTGCAGAGCCCGAGCGCTGTGCCGAACAACGGCGCAGCGCAAGACAACGCACCCCAGCAGGGCGGCGCGCAGCGTAGCGCCCGCTCCCTGATGAACAGCCTCTACCGTAGCCCGCGCGCCCGCAAGAACGGTGCGCCGGATGCTGAGGACACAGTGCCGCTGGCAATCTCAACTGAGGTAACGCCGGTGGAGACAGATACCGAGGCGTCGCAGGGTGAAACCTCTCAGCCCAAGACTAACCAGCCCGCACCTACCAGCCAGTCCGGCACTAGCCAGCCCGAGGCATCCCGCCCGGAGTCGAACGGCTGGGCTGACTGGGACCAGCAGCCCGACTGGAACGAAGTGGACGACTGGGCGGAATGGGAGCAGGCCGATCAGCCCGGCACCACCCGCAGTACCCGTTGGGGCTTGTCGCCGCGCGTGCTGCTTCTCGTGGCGGTGTTGGCGCTGGTTGCCGTGGTGTGGGGTGTGACCCAGTTTTCGGCGGCGCCGCGTGCCGAGCAGTTTGCCTCCCCGAGTGCTTCCGCTGAGTCGGTGCAGGCGGTGGGTGCCCAGCAGAGCCCCGGCACCCAGTCGACCGCCCAGCCGAGTGCTAACCCGAGTGAATCCGCGCAGGGTGGCGCCTCCGGTGAGGCTACCGTGCGGGTGCACGTGGCGGGTGCCGTAAACAACCCCGGCGTGTACACCCTGCCCGCGCAGGGCCGCGCCGTGGATGCGATTGCCGCCGCCTCCGGTGCCGCAGCGGATGCTGACCTGGACCGTGTGAACCTTGCCGGTGCGCTGAGTGACGGGGTGCAGATTTATGTGCCGCATCGCGGTGAGACGGCTGCTCCGGCGCAGATTCAGCCCAACGGTGGCACGGCGAATGCGGGTCAGGCTAACGCGGCGAATGGTGCAGCGCAGAACGGCGCTTCGCAGGGTGGCACGCAGCCTCAGCCTGCGCGCACGCTGACCGCTTCGGGGAGCGCACAGAAGGGCTCAACTCCGGTGAACATTAACACCGCCACCGCTGAGGAGTTGCAGAGCCTGCCGCGTATTGGCCCGGCGATGGCTCAGCGCATTATTGCTTGGCGTGAGGCGCACGGCGGTTTCCGCAGCGTGGATGAGCTGGATGCGGTGCCCGGTATCGGCCCGTCGATGCTGGAGAACCTGCGTCCGCTGGTGACGGTCTAATGCTTGCATGGAACCGCCGGGAGCCTACGCCGCAGGGGCGCCCTTCGCGAGGCAAGCAGGCATCTGCGCGAAAGCCTGCTGCACTGCAAAAACCCAGCGCACCGCAAAAGCGCGCGTGGCAGACAGGGGAGCTCTTTCCCGGCTCCTCGCGCCTCACCCGGTCGCTGGCTATGGCGTATGACCGTGCCCGCTACCGTTGGAGCATCGGTGCTGAACGGTGGCGTACCCGCCGCGACGAGCAGGAGCTGCGCGCCCAGGGAAGCCTCATTCACCTGGACCTTCGCTTGACGTTCACGGTGCTGATGCTGTGGGTGTTTACCGCGGCAGCGCTGACCGTGGGCACGTGGCGGGTGATGCATCCGCTGGCGTGCGTGCTCATTGCCCTACTGGGGTGCCTGGCGATTCTGCTGTTCTTTCCGCCGCGTGCGGTGATGCCCTATAGCCTGCTCTTTCGCACGACCGGTCAGCTGGTTTTCCTGGCGTGTATCGTGACGGTTCAGGCGGTGCTTCTGTGCGCTACGGGGGTGGATGCATCCCGCGCCACCCTGCAGCAGGCGCAGGGTGCCTCGCTTCGTTTGAATGGCACGGTGGAGCAGGTACGCCGCGTGGATCCGCGCACTACTCTGGTGGTCATTAAGCTGGAGGAAATTCAGGGGCGGAGCGTGCGTGCGCTCGTGAATGAGCGGGTGCGCGTGTACCGGCGTGACGGTTCGGCAAAGAGCGCTGCACAGCGTCCGGAGGTACGTTCGGAGGCGAGCTCGGCTGGTAGCGTTTCTGCGGCTAAGCATCAGGGGAGCGGCGCCGCGCGCTCGCGGGCGATTTATCCGGGGATGAAGGTGACCGCTCTCGGCACGGTGGAGTTCAACGGCTCCACGGCAAAGCTGAGCGGCGCAACTATTTTCCCGATGCCCGCACCCGCCTACGGCGCCGGGTCGAACACTATTACTCGCGCCGCGGAGGAGCCGTACCTGTCCACGCTCAAGGAGCATCTGCGCACCCGCGCCCTGGACACCCTCGGCACGGAGTCGGCGGCACTGGTTTTGGGCACCGCCTACGGGGATGATTCGCTGATGAGTTCGACCGCTCGTGAGGACTATAAGCTCAGCGGGCTCAGCCATATTACGGCGGTGTCCGGGGCGAATATTGCCATTGTGTTTTTGGGCGCGTACCGGCTGGTGTTGGCGATTCGCCCGTACCGCCTCGCCAGCGCATACCTGCTGCTTCGTTCCTGGATGCAGCGGTTGCGGGGGAGAGGCACGGGTCGTTCTCGCCGCCCCGCCCACCCCCATCAACTTGCCCAGTTTCAACAACCTACCCCGCCAAACGCCCACACCCTGCCGCCGCTCGTGCACCGGCTGAGCACCCTCGCCATTCCGCACCGCGTCATGGTGCTGTGCGGGGTTGCGGCGGTGCTCGCCTACGCCATGCTGCTGGACTCTGAGGGTTCCGTGATTCGTTCCCTCGCCATGGGTCTGCTCGGTGCTTACGCGATGCTGCGCGGTTCGGGTCGCCAGTCGCTTGCGGCTCTTCAAACCACGGTGCTGATGTGTCTGCTTGCCGCCCCGCACCTCGCCGTGGATATGGGGTTCGCCCTGTCGGTGACGGCAACCTCCGCGCTGATTCTGCTGGGCCCGCCGCTGATTCGTCTGCTCATGCGCGTCATGCCGGTGTTCTGCGCGGAAATGCTCGCCGCACCGATTGTGGCGTCCCTGTGGTGCACTCCGCTGATTTTGGCGATGAGCGGTAAGGTACCGCTCTATTCGGTTCCGGCGAACCTGGTTGCGGCTCCTTTGGCGCCGCTGAGTATGCTCGCCGGGCTGGCGGCGCTCGGATTCATGCTCCTGGGTCTGCCCACTGCGGCGGATCTGTGCCTGCGTGCCGGTGGTCTTGCCGCGCAGGGCATCGAGTGGGCGGCACACACTGCCGCGCACGCGCCGGGTAACCCGTGGGAGCCCGGTTCGAACGTGCCGGCGGTGGTGTGTAGCGCCCTCTGCGTGCTGGCGTTGAGCGTTGCCCTCTGGTGGGTGGATGCGCGCCGCTACCGTGCGGTCACGCACCGGCAGTATTTGCGGGTGGTACCGCAAACCGCGCCCTCCTATCAGCGCCCCAATCAGCCCGCCCGGTCTTAACCGACTAACCCTGACCGACTACCCCTAACCACCGCTAGGAGGCATCTGAGAAGAAAACGCTATGATGGATACTCGAGACTCTACCCGCGCAGCACCCCGTGCGCAGCGGGGCCGAGTTCAGCCCGTACCCTGCAGATAAAGGCGAGTGATATGCGTGTCCGAGCGTAAGCGTTCAACCCAGCGTGGCGGTTCCCGAGGCTACGCCCGCCGAGGCGGCCCCGCCCTCGACACCGCGTGGCGTACCGTCACCCCGGCACCCGCCGTCATGCTCTACGGCCCGGAGGAGTACTTCGCCTCCCGCGCTGCGGCACGCCTGCGTGAGCTGTTCCGCAGCATCCACCCGGAGGTGGACCGCGTTCAGATTAACGCCGCCACCTACACGGCGGGGGAGCTGATTCTGCACGCTTCGCCCTCTCTGTTTGGTTCGGCGAAGATCATTGAGGTTGAGAACGTAGCCTCCATGAGTGACGAGTTTTTGACCGATACGCTCGCTTACCTGAACGCCCCCGAGCCGGACATCATGCTCATTCTGAACCACTCGGGCGGTAACCGCGGCAAGAAGCTCATCGACATGGTGCGCTCCCAGTTCGTGCTCATTAACTGCAAGGCGCTCAAGACCGACCGTGAGAAGAGCGAGTTCTTGGCGGGGGAGTTCGCAGCAGCTCAGCGCCCGATTACCGGCGGCGCCCTGGCGTTGCTGACGGCCGCCGCATCCGACACTGCGGAGCTTGCCGCCGCATGCCAGCAGCTGCTCTCTGACGTGCCCGGCGACATCACCGAAGAGGCGGTGAACCGCTACTACGGCGGCCGTACCGAAGTCACTGCATTCCGCGTGAGTGACGCCGCGATTTCCGGTAACGCCCCGGAGGCACTGCGCCTGCTCCGCCACTCCCTTGCCACCGGCACAGAGCCGATCCCGATGCTCGGCGCGCTCGCCATGCGCATCCGCAATATTGCGCGCGTGCACCACGTGCGCATGAGCGCTAACGAGCTGGCGCGTGAGGTGGGTATGGCGCCGTGGCAGGTGGAGCAGGCTCAGCGTGACGGCCGTCGTTTTACCGGCGCACAGTTGGCGCATATTGTGCAGCTTCTGGCTGATGCTGACGCCCAGCTGAAGGGCGAGTCGCAGGACGCCGTGTATGCGGTGGAGCAGGCTGTTTTGGCGATTGCTCTACCGCCGCGCCTGTAGTGCATAATAGAGCCCATGCTCGAAATTCTGAAGAAAATTTTCTTTGCCCTGCTGCCCTTCCTGCAGAAGGCGGCAGAGGATGCCCTCAACGACGCTACTGCGTCTAAGGGCGGCTCCGAGTCCTCCCAGAAGAGTGAATCCCGCAAGGATGATTCTCGTCAGGGTGAGGCTCGTACCTCCGGCTCTTCGGCGCCTAAGCCGAGCGCCCCGAAGCCTTCCGCGTCGACTCGTTCGGCAAGCACCGCCTCCGCTTCTGCGGGTTCGGATTACCCGGGCGATTACCGCGACATGATTGACTTTGAGTACTCGCCCTCCATGGATGGCGACGCTGACCCGGGTGAAATCGTGTGGACGTGGGTTCCCTTCGAGGAGGACCACTCGCAGGGTAAGGACCGCCCGGTGCTTCTGGTGGGTCGTGACGGTGAGTACCTGCTGGCACTGATGATGACCAGCAAGGATCACAATAACCGTGAGCACGCTGACCCGAACTACCTTGATATTGGTTCGGGTCCGTGGGATCCGCAGGGCCGCGCTTCTGAGGTGAAGCTGAACCGTGTGATTCGTGTTCGCCCGGATTCGATGCGCCGTGAGGGTGCGATTATGCCGGAGGATACGTTCCGCCTGATTGAGCGTGCGTGGACTCGCCATAACGGCTAACGCCCTGTGCCGGTAGTTTCACCGGCGGCCGGTGCGGATTATCTGCGCCGTATGTGGAGGCTGCGTGTAGTGGTTTTCACAGTATTTTTCTCTCCGCGGGGGTCTGTCGTGGAGGCTGTTCATCTGGTATTATGTGTGGTTGAGTGTCCGATGGTCATCGGGCACTGCTGGCCGGTTGCCATAGGCATCCCCACGCCGCTCAGTCGATGATCGGCCAGCGTCGCCCTCACCGACCAATAAGACAAAACAGAAAGTTTAATTGTGGCTAACATTAAGTCTCAGAAGAAGCGTATCCTCACCAACGAGAAGGCTCGCCTGCGCAACAACATTGTGAAGTCCGAGCTGAAGACCGCGACCCGCAAGGTCAAGGCTGCTGTTGAGGCACAGAACAAGGAAGCTGCTGTTGAGGCTCTGCGTTTTGTGAACCGTAAGCTGGACAAGGCTGTTTCCAAGGGTGTTCTGCACAAGAAGACCGCTGCAAACAAGAAGTCCGGTCTTGCTACGCTGGTAAACAAGGCTTTCTAAAACTTGCGGGGTACGTGAGTACCTCTCTGGTTTAAGGGCAGAGACCCCCTGTGTTCCCCCTCCTCTAAGGGGAACGCAGGGGGTTTCTTTATGCCTAATTCTTGGCACGGATTCCCTGCCCAGATTCGGGGAGGCGCCCGCCCGGTGACGAAACCGCTTGCGGGTCGCGGAAGAGCCCGTATAGTGGGAACTATCAGCGGCACCGCACACCGCCCGCGCCTGCATGTAGCGCCCTAAACGGCGTTGCACATAGCGCCGGTGTGGGCACACATTTTTTGCATATTATCAGGAGGTTCCCCATGAGTAGCGAGATCGCAGAAGAAGCTTACGATTATCGTGAAGACCCTGAGTATTGGCGTGCTCCGTTCGATTTTACGAAGCCCATATCTGATGCAAATACTCCAGAGGGGTGGATGCGTGCTGAGTTGAAAGGGCGTTTTTTCAACGCTCCGGTGGCACGCCCCGGTGCCGAATATGAGTGGGGTTTAGCAGAGATTAAGCGTAGGAACGAAGCTAAGGAATTCCCCTTCAAATATAGCGAAGTAACCAGGTTGTATCGTGAGAAGGTAGCTAATGGTGAGTTGCCGGATGTTTATGCTGGCACTCCATACGATTTGGCGCTTCTGCCTTTCTAGAACTTGCGGGGTGCGTGAGTGCCTCTCTGGTTTAAGGGCAGAGACCCCCTGTGTTTCCCCTCCTCTAAGGGGAATGCAGGGGGTCTCTTTTTGCCCGAATGGTTTATTTATTGTGGGTGTTTACCCGTTATAAAGTTGTGAGTAAATCGCAATCAATCTATGTACCTGATGACGCTCTCTGAACTATAACCTAGTTGTCATTAGGCACAACTAAAATTAGAGACTCATTCAGAAAGACCCTTACCAGTTTTAACCTTAAACTGGTTAAAAATAGATTTATGATGCACTCGACCTATTTTGTAGGAGGTTGGGATTACGTTCAATTGGGACGCAGAGGATATTATCCCGCCCCTCGATTCGGAGGCGCAGGTTATCGTCCCCACTACAATAATTTAGGTTAATTTTGACCATCTCGCGGGATTGAAACTCCTTAACAATCTCTTCGCGATCTAGTTCCTCAAACTGGTATGAGTTCACCACATCAAGAACCTTAATAGGACCCATAGTGACATTACGTAGACTAAAGGTTGCATCCCCTCCTACATGAGTCAGTTCAAACTCAGGGACCAGTAGGCTGGCTGCGATCTTAGACTGCGACTGGGATTGACTCTGCTGTTCAGTGACAATCTGTTTCATCTGCTCGAGTGACTTCTCAACCTGTTCGACTCGTTCCTCTGCAGCCTGTGCAGAACGCTGAACCGCCGTACACATATCTAGAGTAGCTTGGTGCGCAGCCTCAGCTTTTTCCTTAGCTTTCTTCGATTTGTTGGACAAGTACCATGACACCACTGTGAAAATGAGAGAAAGGGTCGCTGCACCCGCAGATACCCAGGCAGGAATATTATTCATGCCAATCATTTTACATTTATCACACTTACAGGGTTAGTCCAATCATGATGATGACCTTGGGTTGGGCATAATTACGTAGCAGGTAGCTGGTCATATTGATTGCGTACATGGAACGCCCGATAAGTACCCTACCAGTCCCAAATCATGTCGCAGAAATCCGAATATGGGCAAAATAATTCTCGTAATTTGTGATGCAAATATGATGAATGTACCCTGTCGCGGTAATTTTTCTAGGCGCCTCTGCCTCAGAATAAGGCAAATAGATGGCCCCGTACCTGTATCGGTACGAGGCCATCTATTAGGAGTCAGCGGGTCTCTCCGTCAGTAGGGCATATACCAGCACGAATAGTGATTTAGTCAGATTCACCTGGAATCTGAATGTAGATAGGTTCGTTATGTCCCTCAATCTGAAGAATTAAATTTGATGGTAAGGGCTTCCCCATCACACCACCTAGAAGGACGTCGAGTGATTCACCTGGGTTGAACTGCTGGTGAATATCATCGCACCGGAAAAATTCATCCTGATTCACAACCTTAATCACATTCAAAGACTGCTTAGTAATATTTTGTAGCTTATATCGTAATCCTCGGACATGTGTCAGCTGGAATTTAGGTCGCCACAGATTGGATGCAATATCAGCCTGTGACTGGGATTGGCTCTGCTGTTCAGTGACAAGCTGCTGCATCTGCTCGAGTGACTTCTCAGCCTGTCGGACTCGTTCCTCGGCAGCTTCACGCGCAAGCTCAGCCTGGTTAGCCTGTTCTTCTGCAGCCTTTGCAGAACGCTGAGCCGCATCACGCATATCTAGAGCTGCCTTGTGTGATTCCTCTGCTTTTGCCTTCGCTTCCTTAGAACCAATAGCCTGCCGCCTTGTATAAATGGCCGCAACGACGGTAGCAAGTGCTGATATGCCAGAAATAAGATTTGCTATAAATTGTGAATCCATACCAGTCATCATAACCAGTCACACCCCACCTGGGGCGGGACACAGGGCAACAGATGAAAGGCTAAACGCAACTGCTGGTGAGTGATGTGTTCGTCTCTGATGAC
Source organism: Rothia sp. HMSC061C12 (assembly GCF_001815755.1). NCBI lineage: Bacteria > Bacillati > Actinomycetota > Actinomycetes > Micrococcales > Micrococcaceae > Rothia > Rothia sp. HMSC061C12. The sequence continues at coordinate 308,039 of NZ_KV821867.1, read as the reverse complement.
TCGTTACTGAATTTTTATGCCCAATCCTATGCAGGCGCCCGCCCGGTGACGAAACCGCTTGC
>NZ_KV821867.1:230371-307877 GCF_001815755.1 Rothia sp. HMSC061C12 | reverse complement strand
GCCCGGTGACGAAACCGCTTGCGGGTCGCGTGGGAGCCCGTATAGTGGGAACTATCGGCGGTACCGCACACCGCCCGCGCCCTAGCAATAGTGCCGTATAAACGGTACCGGGGGAGTGAGCACCGCTGATACCCACCACACAACCACCGACAGTTCACCGGCAACTTTCCATACACCCCCATGTACCCGGTGAACCGACCACGAGCTAAGGACAACGATGAGCCAGCCGAACTTCCCGCCCGCCCGACTCTTTGACGCTTTCGCCAAGCCCGCCTCCACAGAACAGCCCGCGAAGAAGGGCCTGCTCGGCAAGCTGGGCCTGGGCGAGTCCTCCGAGGAGGACAACTACACGACCGTCATGCTGGTCGGTTTCAACTCCGCGAAGGAACCCCCGGGCAACGGCGAGGACGCCCTCGACGTGATTCACCGCGCGTTCGACCCGTGCGATGAGAGCCCCGGCTTCGACATGGACGACTTCTACGACTATGCTTCCGTCGCCCCGCAGTTGCTGAACAATGACGACTCCGAATCCACGGTTCTGGTGTGGCCCAAAGTTTTCTACAACATGGTCACCATCCCGGAGCGCCGCCTGCGCCTGCTCGTAGTGACCGGTCCCGCCCCGAGCCTGTGCCTGCAGCGGTTCATGACCCGCTTCTTCAAGTACGTGAAGAAGCTCCACGTGGACCACGCGATCTTCGTTGAGACCTTTGAGGATCAGGTGGCGCACACCCGCCCGTACCCGTACACGCTGACCACTTACGACGAGAAGCTGGCGGCTATCCCCGGTATTCTGCACGAGTATTTCACCGGTTCTACCTCGGTGACGATGGCGATGTCTGCGCTCGCCGCCGAGCACGGCCTGCGTTCCTCGGTCATGCTGCGTATGAGCATCCCGGGGTATCTGAGCTTTGACCAGCAGAACCCGCGCGCGGTCGTGAGCCTGATCGAGGCGCTGGAGGTCATCCTCGGCATTAAGGTTGAGTCGGAGGAGTACGACCGCCTGCGTACCCACGCTGATGAGTGGGAGGCGGAGCTCGCCGAAGAAATGGCGAAGGACTACGAGAAGGTTGAGCTGGTGCGTGAGATTGAGCAGAAGATGGATTCGACTCTGCGCACTGTCTCCGGTGAGGTGATTGCCGAGGATATTGAGGGCTACCTGGATTCCCTCAGCGGCGCCTCCGAGGGCGTAAATCCTGCCGATGATGGTGCAGGATCCGCGGAGGATTCTTCGGAACGTTAGGTCCGTTCGCACATATGGCGCGGGTATGGGAAAATGATAGGTAACTATGCCCATACCCGCAGCCAGCATCTCGAAAGGATGATGTGATTGGCCCCTATGTCGAAGAACCCGCCCGTTCCGGCGGCGACCGACCCCGCGATTATTCGCAACTTCTGCATTATCGCCCACATTGACCACGGTAAGTCCACCCTCGCAGACCGTATGCTGCAGGCCACCGGCGTGGTTGCCCCGCGCGATATGAAGGCGCAGTACCTGGACCGCATGGACATTGAGCGTGAGCGCGGTATCACCATTAAGTCTCAGGCTGTGCGCATGCCCTGGGATGTTGACGGCACCTCCTACGCGCTGAACATGATTGACACCCCCGGCCACGTGGACTTCACCTATGAGGTGTCCCGCTCCCTGGCTGCGTGTGAGGGTGCGCTTCTGCTCGTGGACGCCGCCCAGGGTATTGAGGCTCAGACCCTGGCGAACCTGTACCTGGCGATGGAGAACGACTTGACCATCATCCCGGTGCTGAACAAGATTGACCTTCCCGCGGCTCAGCCCGATAAGTACGCTGAGGAGCTGGCGAACCTGATTGGTTGCGAGCCGGACGAGGTTCTGCGCGTATCGGGTAAGACCGGTGAGGGCGTTGAGGCGCTGCTGGACCGCATTGTGGAGGCGATTCCCGCCCCGCAGGGTGACGCATCCGCCCCGGCACGTGCCATGATTTTTGACTCGGTGTACGACTCGTACCGCGGCGTGGTCACCTATGTGCGTGTTGTGGACGGTAGCCTGCAGCCGCGTCAGAAGATTAAGATGATGTCCACCGGCGCTGAGCATGACCTGCTCGAAATCGGCGTGATTTCCCCTGAGCCTGTGCCCTCGAAGGGCCTGGGCGTGGGCGAGGTGGGCTACCTCATTACCGGTGTGAAGGACGTCCGTCAGTCCCGTGTGGGTGATACCGTTACTTCCGCGGCGAAGCCTGCGCAGGAGTCCCTGGGCGGTTACGAGGACCCCAAGCCGATGGTGTTCTCTGGCCTGTTCCCAATTGACGGTTCGGACTACCCGGCGCTGCGTGACGCGCTGGATAAGCTGAAGCTTAATGACGCCGCGCTGATTTACGAGCCGGAAACTTCTGCCGCTCTGGGCTTCGGTTTCCGCTGTGGCTTCCTGGGTCTGCTGCACCTGGAGATTGTGCGTGAGCGCCTGGAACGCGAGTTCAACCTGGACCTGATTTCGACCGCGCCGAACGTTATTTACGACGTGGTGGATGAGGCTGGCAACGCTAAGCGTGTGACCAACCCGAGCGAATTCCCCGAGGGTAAGGTCGCAACCATCCGCGAGCCCATGGTGGCGTGTACGATTATTGCCCCGAGCGAGTACATTGGCGCGATTATGGAGCTGTGCCAGGCTCGCCGCGGCCAGATCGGCGGTATGGATTACCTCTCCGAGGATCGTGTGGAGATGCGTTACCGCCTGCCCCTGGCAGAGATCGTGTTCGACTTCTTCGATCAGCTGAAGTCCCGCACCCGCGGTTACGCCTCGCTGGACTGGAAGTTCGATGGTGAGGAAGAGGCTGACCTGGTGAAGGTCGACATCCTGCTGCAGGGCGAGAAGGTGGATGCGTTCAGTGCCATTACTCACCGCGATAAGGCGTACTCGTACGGCCTGATGATGACTTCTAAGCTGCGTGAGCTGATTCCTCGCCAGCAGTTTGAGGTGCCGATTCAGGCGGCTATCGGTTCGCGTATTATTGCCCGAGAGAATATTCGCGCGATGCGTAAGGACGTTCTTTCGAAGTGTTACGGTGGCGATATTTCGCGTAAGCGTAAGCTGCTGGAGAAGCAGAAGGAAGGCAAGAAGCGCATGAAGATGGTCGGTCGTGTGGAGGTTCCTCAGGAAGCCTTCATTGCGGCACTGTCTTCGGGCGAGGAGAAGGAAAAGAAGAAGTAGCCTTCCGCTGCTGTAGCTTTTCCGGCTGTGTGCTGACCTGATTGAGCGGAGAACCCGGCTGGTGCCTCGTGTACCGCCGGGTTCTCTGCACGCTGTCTGTTGATACACTGCCCGTTGATACGTCGCCTGTCGATGCCACCCGCGTAGCCGCATGCGCGGTGCCCATATTTGATTCCCCCAACCGCCACACCTAGTTCCAGGAGGCAGAATGCCCGCCCAGCCCACCGGCGCCCCCGCACCCCGCGACGGGCGCATCCCCGCCACCAGCGCGGCAGGATGCGAAACCCGCGACTTCAGCCTCTACGTACACATCCCCTTCTGCTCCGTACGCTGCGGCTACTGCGACTTCAACACCTACGCCACCGAAGACTTCGGCGACGGCATCGGCCTCGGCACCTACGCCGCCGACGCCATCGCAGAAATCCTCTTCGCCGCCCGCACCCTCGAAGCATCCGGCGTCGCAAAACGCCCCATGCACACCGTCTTCTTCGGAGGCGGCACCCCCACCAAACTGCCCGCCCGCGACCTCGTACGCATCCTGCAGGCAGCCATCGACGTATTCGGCCTCGTCGAAGGGGCAGAAGTCACCACCGAAGCCAACCCCGACTCCGTGACCCGCGAGGACCTGCAGACCCTCAAGGACGGCGGCTTCACCCGCGTATCCTTCGGCATGCAGTCCGTCGTGCCCGAGGTGCTACAGGTACTCGACCGCACCCACACGCCGTCGAACGTGCCGAAGGTCGTCGCCTGGGCTAAGGAGGTTGGCCTGCAGGTATCCGTGGACCTGATTTACGGTTCGCCGGGGGAGAGCCTGCAGCAGTGGGAGCAAAGTGTTCGCGCCGCAATTTCCTACGAGCCGGACCATATTTCCGCGTACTCGCTGATCGTGGAGGACGGCACCAAGCTTGCCGCGCAGATCCGCCGCGGCGAATACACCATGCCCGACGAGGACCTCATGGCGGACATGTACCTGCTCGCCGAGGAGCTGCTCACCGAAGCCGGCTACAACTGGTACGAGGTGTCCAACTACTCGCGTAGCGAGGACACCCGCAGCGACCACAACCTTGCCTACTGGCGCAACCAGGACTGGTGGGGCATCGGCCCCGGCGCACACTCGCACGTGAACGGTACCCGCTGGTGGAACGTGAAGCACCCGGTGCCCTACGCGCAGAAGGTGCGTGCGGGGGAGTCCCCGGCGGCGGCACGTGAGGTGCTGGACACCGCCACTCGTGCTTTTGAGACGATTATGCTCATGATCCGTGTGCGTGAGGGCTTGGCGATGTGCGAGCTGCTCGCGGTGCACGATGAGGCGCAGCTGGGCGCCTCGTTGCGCTGGCTAGTTTCTCAAGCTCTGATTGAGCCTGATGCTTTGAATTCTCAAGCTGAACCTGACCCTGAAGCTCACGTGCGACTGACCCTCAAGGGCCGCCTTCTGGGCGACGCTGTGACCCGTGAGCTGCTCCCGGAGGTCTCAGAAGAGCACGAGGAACACTAAGAAGCATTGGTCTGACAAGGGGCTTTTCAATCGGGGCGGCGTTCCGGTTCTGGTCTGTCGCATCTCCACTTGATGCTTTTCTCTAACACTGCCTGCGAATGGCGTGCGCCCCGGTATTGCCGTAATATTTCGGTGATTTCGGGGCGTTTTTGCAGGTCTCAAAAAACTTTTAAAAAAATTTTTCGGGGCTGTTTGGAGGGACTTTGGGGGAGCATCACACCTTACACCGGTGTGCTAATTGTTCGCATTTGTGCTGGACTAGCCGAAAGAATTTTCCACTCCTTCATGCCGCTTTTGGGATGCGTATTTTTCGATTATTTTCCTTAGAAAAAATTCTCCAAAACACCCAATTTCAAGTTGTGGTTGAAGGTTACGCTGTGCCATAATAGGTCATGGCAGGACGGTATATGTCTAACAGCGTGTTCTCGTCTTTGCTGAAGTTGAGTGAATACGGTTGTGGGCTCCTGGTAACAGGGGCCCACGATCGTTTAACAACGATTATCTACAGCACCATTTGGTAGAGTTTGCAGTAATTCACGCGCACTAAGCAAAGAAGCTCCACTTAAACGTAGAACGCCCCGCACACAACGTGCGGGGCGTTCATCGTAAAAGCCATCAGCGCGGTTTAGGACCGGCAGTTCTTAGGACTCTGCGGATTCTGCGTTCTCGGTGGAGTAGAAGCGGTCCAGCAGGCGCGGGTTCATGCGGTAGCTGTACGGCTCACCGCGGTTCACCTCAATACCGGCACGCAGCGACGCAATAGCCATGAACAGCCACACGAGCGCACCCAGAACCATGGCGATGTTGCCCATGCCGGGCAGGAACGACACAACCCACAGCGCGACCAGAGCAATGGAGGGCAGGAGGGTGAAGTTCATTGCCTCGCGAGCCTCCTGCTCAGCGAAGGGCGCGTTATTGCGGCTGACGTAGAAAACCGCAGCGGAAGGGATGATGCCGAGAATGCCGCCGAAATGCGCGAAAGTCGCACGGTTGCGGTCCTGAATCACGCTAATCTTACGGGTTTTCTGAGGCCCGGTTGCCGGGCGAACATCGTTAGTCACGAAAATCCTGGTTCGATAGAAGTTTCTTGTGGTGATCACCTAAGCCGGTGGATCTGCCCTCCGAGGAGGTGAATCGTTTGAGCGGTGGTGACCTAAGAGTGTAGTGATGGTGCAACATAAACCCACAGGGTCAATGCCACATGCTCAACTATTGTACCGCTTTAGGGGACGAAACCCACAGGATAATGCCCTCGAGGGAAAGGTTCTGAGCAAATTCACACCTGCGCCCGCAGACGGGGGCGCAATAGCGGGTTTCCGTGTGGTTAGGCACCCGGCTCGGTGAGAAAATCGATGAGCGATTCGACCGGACCGAGCAGCGTCGGATCCAGGTCAGCGTATGAGTCAACGCGGGAGAGAATATGCTTCCACGCCTGCGCCACATCCGCTTGCGTTTCGTGCGGCTGACCCAGACGACGCAGCGTGCCCTTCTTGAAGTCCTCACCGCGCGGAACCTGCGGCCACGCCTTCAAACCCAGCACCGAGGGCTTGACCGCCTGCCAAATATCGATGAACGGGTGACCCACGATCTTCACGTGCCCGGCGGCACCCGGCACGGCAAGCGCCTCGGCAACAATGCGCTGCTCTTTCGTGCCCTCAATCAGGTGGTCGACCAGAATACCCAGGCGGCGGCCCGGGCCCGGCGCGAACTCACGAATAGCGCCGGCAAGATCATCCACGCCGTGCAGCGGCTCCACAACAATGCCCTCAACGCGCAGATCGTGGCCCCAGACCTTCTCCACGAGCTCGGCGTCGTGCAGACCCTCAACCCAGATGCGGGAGGCGCGCGCCACCCGAGCCGGGGCGTTCTTCACCGCGATAGAACCGGAACGAGAAATCGTGCGCTTCGGCTCCTTCGCCGCCACCGGGGCGACAATCTCAACGGGCTCACCCTCAATCAGGTAGCCCGGACCCAGCGGGAAATTCTTTACGCGACCCTTCGCGTCTTCGAGTCCGAAGAACAGGGCACCGCCGATGCGTTCAGCCTTCACGACCTCACCCACCCAGCCGTTAATATCCTCAATCAGCAGGCCGCGGCGCAGCGGCACCTTACGTGGGGCCGGCGCCTGGCGGCTCATGCGGGCGGCGTTTAGATCCTGGGCACCCCAGCCGTAGGGGGAGTGGTGGGTACTCAACGTATTCTCCTTTGGGGCGGTAGGGGCAGCAGAGCCAGTAGGGGCGGTGACCGCGCCGGAACCGTGAGACAGAACAATCAGACGGAACCGTGAGACAGAACCGGCGGGGGAACTAAAACGGGGTTCGGAGCGCACCGCAGATTAAGCGGATAGCGGGAGCGACCCCCATTCAGCCTAGCCATTGTATCGGGTCGGGGGTGGTATCCCCTAGAATTGATACGACCATTGTTGGCGGTGCACTCATCGAGCACCGCCATCGTCTCGAGAGGAAGGAAACGCATGAGCCACTACGATACTCTCGGCGTATCGAAAGACGCCAGCCCTGAAGAGATCAAGAAGGCGTACCGAAAGAAGGCACGCCAGCTGCACCCCGACGTGAACCCCTCCGAGGACGCAGCCGAAGAGTTCAAGCGCGTCACCCTCGCCTACGAGGTGCTCTCCGACCCCGAAAAGCGCCGCAACTATGACACCACCGGCGACGAACAGGGCCGCGCAGGCTACCCCGGAGGCGGCGGCTACCCGGGCGGCGGATTCAGCGGCTTCGGCGGTTTCGAGGACCTGCTGAACATGTTCACCGGCGGCGCGGCAGGTGCCCGCGGCCCCGCATCCCGCATGCGTCAGGGCCAGGACGACCTGATTACCGTCTCCATCAGCCTGCAGGACGCCGTGTTCGGTGTTGAGAAGACCATTGAGCGTCGCTCCGCCGTGACCTGTAAGTCCTGTAATGGTGAAGGCACCGCAGAGGGCACTCAGCCCGAAACCTGCACCACCTGCTCCGGTCACGGTTTCATGCAGCGCCGCGTGCAGTCCATCCTCGGTACCGTCATGCAGCAGGTTGAATGCCCCGACTGCCACGGCTACGGCACCGTCATCAAGACCCCCTGCCCTGAATGTCACGGTCAGGGCCGCGTACGTGAAGACGTGCCGCTGACCTTCAACGTTCCCGCCGGCGTGCACGACCAGGCGCGTATCCGCCTGCGCGGCAAGGGCGAAGCTGGCCTGTACGGTGGCCCCAACGGCGACCTGTACATTGACCTGAACGTCAAGCGCGACAAGTACTTCAGCCGCGAGGGCGACAACCTGGTCACCACCGTGAATATCCCCATGGTCGCGGCGGCACTGGGCACCACCATCCCGCTGAATACCTTCGACGGCGACCAGGAAGTTGCAATCCCCGCAGGCACTCAGAGCGGTGACGTGATCACCCTCAACGGCCTGGGCGCAACCGTGCTCGGCACCGAGCGTCGCGGCGACCTGCTGGTGCGTATCCAGGTGGTCACCCCCACCGACATGACCGAAGAACAGCGTGAACTGCTGCGCCAGTTCGCCGCCCTGCGCGGTGAATCCCTCACCGAAGGTTCGCAGGTCAAGCACCGCGGCGGTCTCTTCTCCCGCCTGAAGGACCAGTTCAAGTAGGATTCCTACACCAAGCTGAGGATGCGGCGGGTGCGGTACTCAACCCGCACCCGCCGCTTTCCTGTCAGCACTGCTGTCAGCACAGCACTGCACGAGCCCGCGCTAAACTGCGCACCTATTTCACACGCCACCCGCACACTACCCACGCTTTCAAACCGCACCTCAAGGAGAACCATGAGCGCCCCCATCTTCTACATCAGCACGGAAGAATACGACGCACTCACCCCCGGCGCCACCTGCGCGCTCGGTGGCTCCGAAGGCAAGCACGCCCTCGTCAAGCGCCTTGAGCTCGGCGAACGCATCGACCTGGGCGACGGCACCGGCCGCCGTGCACTCGGTACGGTTGCCTCCATCAATGCGGACGGCGTGAGCGTGCAGGTGCAGGAGCTACGCGAGGAACGCAGCGTGCCCTCCATCTACCTGGTGCAGGCGCTCGCGAAGGACGGCCGCGACCTGCTCGCCATCGAAACCGCCACCGAGCTGGGCGTGTACGGTGTGCTTCCGTGGAGCGCGGACCGCTCCATCGTGCGTTGGAAGGGGGAGCGCGCCTCCAAGGCACACACCAAGTGGCAGAACACCGTCACCGCCGCGGCGAAGCAGTCGCGCCGCGCGCTCATTCCCGAAGTGTACGACCTGTACAGCACCGCCGACCTGGTGGAACTCATTGAAGAAGTTGCCGGCTCTGAGCAGTCCGCCGCCGTGTTCATTCTGCATGAGCAGGCGACCGAACGCCTCAGCGCCCTGGCACGCAAGCTTGTAGAGGCAGAGAACCTGCCCGAAGAAATCTACCTGCTCGTCGGCCCCGAAGGCGGCATCAGCGACCGCGAAGTGCAGCTCTTCACCGACGCCGGCGCGCAGCTGGCACTACTCGGTGACGAGGTGCTGCGTTCCTCCACCGCTGGTTCTGCCGCCATGTGCACCCTGAACGTGGTGCTGGGCCGCTGGTAGAGCGCCCGCGTTAGCACCCAGCTGACAGAACCTAACCGGTGCGTGGTGCATCACGCGCATCTATACTTGTAAATACATCACTAGCCAAGGAGCCCATATGACTACCTCCCGACCTCTCTCGACCGCGCGCACCGTATCTTTCAAGAGCGCCGCAGAAATGATTGCCGTGCTCGGCCCGCAGGACGCGCACCTGGCAATTATCGAGGACTACTTCGAGCAGATTAGCCTGCGCCCCAAGGACCTGGACGTGCTCATCACCGGCCCCTCCGAGGCCGTCAACACCGCCGCAAAGCTGCTGAACGAGCTGCGCGTACTCTCCAGCCACGACACGCAGATTACCGTGCAGGTCATTCACCGCCTCATGGGCATGCTCGGCGACGAACTGAGTAACCCGGCGCACTCGCTGTCCACCAGCATCCTCTCCACCCGCGGCACCACGATTCGCCCCAAGACCATTAACCAGAAGAAGTACGTGGATGCTATCGACGCGAACACCGTCATCTTCGGCATCGGCCCGGCGGGTACCGGTAAGACCTACCTCGCCATGGCGAAGGCTGTGCAGGCGCTGCAGAGCCACGAAGTGAACCGCATTATCCTCACCCGCCCCGCCGTGGAGGCTGGCGAGCGTCTGGGCTTCCTGCCCGGCACCCTCAACGAGAAGATCGACCCGTACCTGCGCCCGCTCTACGACGCGCTGCACGACATGCTCGAGCCCGAAACCATCCCCAAGCTCATGGAGGCGGGCACCATCGAGGTCGCACCGCTGGCGTACATGCGCGGCCGCACCCTCAACGACGCATTCATCATCCTCGACGAGGCGCAGAACACCACCGCCGAGCAGATGAAGATGTTCCTGACCCGCCTGGGCTTCGGCTCGAAGATGGTCATTACCGGTGACATCACCCAGATTGACCTGCCCGGTGGCGCGGCCTCCGGCCTGAAGCAGGTGCGCAACATTCTGCAGGGTGTGGAGGATATTCACTTCAGCATCCTGGAATCCTCTGACGTGGTTCGCCACACCCTGGTGTCGAACATTGTGTCCGCCTACGACCAGTGGGGCGAAGACCAGAAGGCAATGGAACGCAAGCGCAACCGCAAGGTCAAGCGCGCCACCATCGAGGCCGCAGCCGAGAAGTTGCTGGACCGCGCCGGCATCAACGGCGGCTCCGAAAAGAACGCCGAGAACAACTCCGACAACGCACAGACCACCCCGGAAGGACGCTAAACGGTGGCAGAGATCGAATTCGACTGTGAAGAACCCGCAACCGGTGCCGACCCGGCAACCGACGCCTTCATCCGCGAATCTTTCGAAGCGGTAGACACCGAGGTGCTCACCCGCCTCGTCGAGCACGCCTTCAAACGCATGCACCTTGCCGATGACACCTACCTGTCCATCGCCATTGTGAACGAAGACGAAATGGAACGCGTGCACATCGAATGGATGGACCTGCCCGGCGCAACCGACGTGATGAGCTTCCCCATGGACGAGCTGGAACCGGGGACCCCCGAAAACCCCTCCAGCGGCATGCTCGGCGACATCATCCTCTGCCCGCCCGTCGCCGCACGTCAGGGCGCAGACGCGGGTCACAGCACCCTGGACGAGCTGTGCCTGCTCACCACCCACGGCATTCTGCACTGCCTCGGCTACGACCACGGCACCGCCGAAGAGGAAGCTGAAATGTTCGGCATTCAGCGGTCCATCCTCGAAGAGTTCCTGGGCCGCCCGGCACCGGTCGAAACCCGACACTAGGGGAGCGGCGTGGACATTCTACTCACAGCCCTCCTCGCCGTTCTCGCGCTCTGCCTGACCGTGGTCGCGGCAATCGCCGAAACCGCGTTCACCTACCTGCCGCACAACGAGGCTGAGGAAGCAGTGGAGGCACACCCGGACACCCTCGGTGCGCGCGTCCTGCAGCGCACCCTCGACGGTGACTCCGAAGCGTACACGCACCCGCTACGCCTGACCCGCCTCATTGCCGCCGCCGCCGCGGTGCTCGCCACCATGACCTGCCTGCTGAACCTGGTCGAGGTGCACGCGCTCGCCGTCGTGCTGACCCTCGTGATTGTTGCGCTGGTGGGCTACCCGATTCTGCACGTGCTGGCGCGTGCTCTGGGTCGTAACCGCCCGGTCACGTCGATTCGTGTGCTGGCTCGCCCGGTGCACTACCTGTCGGTTCTGCTGAGCCCGGCGACCGGTCTGCTCGATAAGCTCAGTGTGCGCCTGGCGCCGGAACGTTCGGCTGAGGCCCCGGTGGGCGTGTTCGATGAGGAGGAGCTGCGCGAGTTCCTGGACCGCGCCTCCGACGCTGAAACCATTGAGGACGACGAGGCGCAGATGGTACAGTCCGTCTTTGAGATGGACGATACCCGCATCCGTTCGCTTATGGTTCCGCGTACCGACATGCTCACCGTCAGCCGTGACACCCCTCTGCGTGAGGCACTGAGCCTGTTCCTGCGTTCGGGTTATTCGCGTATGCCGGTGATTGGTGATTCGAGCGATGAGATTCTGGGCGTGCTCTACCTGAAGGACGCGATGCGCGCCTTCATCCTGCACGGTGAGGCTCCCGAGGGTACCGCCCTGCCGACCGTGGTTGAGCTGATGCGCCCGGCTCGTTTTGAGCCCGAGTCGAAGCGCGCCATGGACCTGCTGCGTGAGATGCAGCGCGAGTCCACGCACGTGGCGATCATTGTTGATGAGTACGGCGGCACCGCCGGTCTGATTACCCTTGAGGACCTGATTGAGGAGCTGGTCGGTGACATTTCTGATGAGTACGACCGTGAGCGCCCCGAGTACACGCTGAATGACGACGGCACGTTCCGTCTCTCTGCCCGTCTGGGTATTGATGAGCTGGGCGAAATTTTCGGTCGTGAACTCGACGATGAAGATGTTGATACGGTGGGCGGTCTGCTCGCTAAGCATCTGGGTATGGTGCCGATTGTCGGTTCTGAGATTGAGATTGACGGCATTCATATTCGTGCGATTGGTTCGTCGGGCCGCCGCCACCAGGTCGATATGTTGCAGGCGTGGTATGAGCCGCCTCGTGATGAGCAGCAGAACGCTGAAGGTTCCACGGCGTCTAATTCCCCGGCCTCTAATTCCCCGAAGTCTGAGGTTGCTGACATCCTCACCGTGGATACCGACCCGCCCGCTGTAGCTGAGCCGCACGCGCATCCGGATCTTCCGGGAGATACTGCAGAGGCTGAACCTGCCACCGATAAGCACAGCAACCGCTAGATATCGAATATAGACGCCGCATTTTCTAACACGCTTTGAGCCCGCCGCCGCCCCGAAGGCGCAGGCAGATGAGGCTGGCACCCCATACACCCCGCACGGGGTTTGACAAGGAGAAACACAATGGACCAGGAGTACACCCCGCTCGATTTGAGCACTCTGGACTTGAGCACCCCGCTGCCGACCTACCCGGCGGACTTCCGTTCGGGCTTCGCGTCGCTGGTGGGCCGCCCGAATGCGGGTAAGTCTACTTTGACGAACGCTATGGTCGGTCAGAAGGTGGCTATCACCTCGAACCGTCCGCAGACGACCCGCCACACGATCCGCGGTATTGTGCACAAGGACGAGTACCAGCTGATTCTGGTGGACACCCCGGGTATTCACCGCCCCCGCACTCTGCTGGGTGAGCGTCTGAACGACCTGGTGGCAAGCACCCTCTCGCAGGTGGATGTGCTGGGCTTCTGCATTCCGGCGAATGAGAAGATTGGTCCGGGTGACCGTTACATTGCGTCGCAGCTGGTGGCGTCGAGCAATAAGCCGGTGGTTGCTATTGTGACGAAGGCTGACACTGTGAGCTCTGAGGAGCTGCGTGAGCAGCTGCTGGCTGTTGAGGCGCTCGGCGAGGAGGTCATGAGCGCTGAGCGTGCGGCTCGTGCTAAGCGTGCCGCGCATCGTGCGAAGCAGAAGGGTAAGGGCCCCAAGGGTAAGGACGGCAAGAATGATGCTGTGCCTTTCGCGAAAGGTTCGGGTCCTGCGGCTAAGCGCCGTGCCGGTGAGGTTGCTGAGCCGATGCCGGTTGACGGTAAGGGCGGCTGGGCTGCGATTATCCCGGTGTCTGCTGTGAAGCATTTCCAGGTGGATGCGGTTGCTGACCTGCTGGCGCAGTACACTCCGCTGTCGCCGCCGCTGTACCCGGACGGTGAGCTGACCGATGAGCCGGAGGCAACCCTCATCGCGGAGCTGGTGCGTGAGGCTGCCCTGGAGGGTGCGCGTGAGGAGCTGCCCCACTCGATTGCTGTGACGGTTGAGGAGATGGAGTTCCGTGAGGGCCGCCCGGAGGATAACCCGCTGCTGGATGTGCACGTGAACCTGTTTGTGGAGCGTGAGTCGCAGAAGTACATCATTATCGGTAAGGGCGGCTCGAACCTGCGCAAGATTGGTACGAAGGCTCGTGAGCAGATTGAGGCGATGCTCGGTACCCGCATTTACCTGAATATTCATGTGAAGGTTGCGAAGGAATGGCAGTCTGACGCGCGTGCGTTGAATCGCCTGGGATTCTAGTAGTTTTCCTACTCATTCGGCGCTCATAGGGAAGAGTGCTACTCTGAGAAAGCACTTGCTCACCGGCAGAAAGAGAAAAGGTATGCCCCAGGCACCTCGTTTACGAAGCACCGGTCGTCATATGCGCACGACGGTGATGACTTCAAACCGCAATAAGTGGATTGCTCTGCTTACTGCTTGCATGCTCGTCATTGTTGTTGGCTTTGGTGGCGTGTTGGCTCTGCGTATGCGCAATAATCTGCATACTCAGGAGCTGAACATCAGCAATTACAAGGACGGCCTGGAGAACGGCGCCTTGGACATTCTCGTGATTGGTTCCGATACCCGTAAGGGCAATAACGGCGCGTACGGTAATGAGGATGACCGCAATTCTGAGGCTCGCGCGGACGTGATGATGCTTCTGCAGATCAGCAAGGACCGCAAGAACGTGAGCGTGCTGTCGTTCCCGCGTGACTTGATGGTTGATGTGCCGCAGTGTACTGACCCTGAGAGCGGCACCGTGTACCCGGCTGAGGAGAACGTTCAGATTAACGAGTCTCTGTCTCGCGGTGGTGCCGGTTGTACTGTGGCGACCATTAGCAAGCTGACCGGCGTGAATATTGACCACTTTATGCTGGTGGACTTTAACGCTGTGAAGGAGCTGTCGAAGGTTGTTGGCGGCGTTCAGGTGTGTGTGGATGCTCCGATTGATGACGAGTACAGTGGCTTGAAGCTTCCTGCCGGTACTTCTTCGGTTGAGGGTGAGCAGGCTCTTGCGTTCTTGCGTAGCCGCCACGGCTTCTCGGATGGTTCCGATATTGGTCGTATTCAGGCTCAGCAGGGCTTCTTGTCTTCGCTGCTACGTAAGGTGAAGAGCGAGGGTACTCTGTCGAATCCGGGCCGTCTGATTAATATTGCTGAGGCGATTACTCAGAACGTGACGGTGGATAAGAACCTGGGCAATATCAGCACTCTGGTGGGTGTTGGTGCGGCTCTCGGCGGCGTGGACCTGTCGAATGTTGTTTTTGCGACGGTGCCGACTGAGCCGTGGAGCCAGGATGAGAACCGCCTGCAGGTTTCTGCGGATGCTGCGAATGTGTTCCAGCGTCTGCGTGATGATAAGTCGCTGAAGGAGGAGAAGGCTCCGGAGGCGCCGGCTACTGCTGCCGCTCCGGTTCAGCTCGATCGTACGGTTCCGGTGAACGTGTACAACGCGACCGGTCTGGATGGCCGCTCGGCTACGATCGCTTCGGTGATTGAGGGCCTGGGCTACACGAATGTTACTCCGGGTACCTCCGCTAGCCCGACGAACTTCACCACGGTGTTCTACTCGACCGGTTACGAGGCGGAAGCGAAGGAAATCGCCGCGAAGCTGAACGTAACCCGCGTGGTGGCTACTGAAGAGGTTCTGGGCGTGTCGGTGACGATTGGTACTGACTTCCCGTCCGGTGAGGCGATGGAGAAGCAGGAGGCTGCGATTGCGGGTAACGCGACCGGTCAGACTGCTGATCAGCACAAGTGCCAGACTGCTTTCGCCTACTAGGTTGTAGCTAGTAGAACATAGCGCAGATACGTGAATAGCGAACAGAAGGGGCGTAGCGCCAGAAATGGTGGCTGCGCCCCTTTGTCGTTGATTCTTTCCAGATGATGGACGGCTTCCCGGGTGCCCTGCCACCGCCTCCGACCCCTGTGATAGCGTGGAGGCATGACTATTGACGGTGAGAGCAAGCGCGGGGTTACCCGCCAGGCAGTGAACCTGCTGCTTATTCGCCGGAACGGGGCACGCTAGAATCTGCCGCAACCGTTCCGGCTTTTTGACGCGGCATCTCACCTTCGCATCCTTTCTGATGCACCGCCTTGACCACGGCTGCCGGGGACCGATACCCGGCACGGTACGAGCCCCACATTTGGGGTAGAGCGAGACGGACCAACCAACAGGAAATTCATCATGAAAAACCACCAGAAGCCCAGCCCCATGCCGGTACACAAGTACCGCCCTTTCCGCGAGCAGATTGTTGTTGACCTGCCGGACCGCACTTGGCCGGATAAGGTCATTGAGAAGGCTCCGCGCTGGTGCGCAGTGGATCTGCGTGACGGCAACCAGGCGCTGATTGACCCCATGGACACCGACCGTAAGCTTGCGATGTTCAAGCTGCTGGTGAAGATGGGTTACAAGGAAATTGAGGTTGGTTTCCCTTCGGCGTCGCAGACTGACTTTGATTTTGTGCGCACTCTCGTTGAGGACGGCCACATTCCTTCGGATGTGACCATTCAGGTTCTGGTGCAGGCGCGTGAGCACCTGATTGCCCGCACTTTTGAGGCGATTGAGGGCGCACCGCAGGCGATTGTGCACTTCTACAACTCGACCTCCGTTCTGCAGCGTCGCGTGGTGTTCAACCAGGATCAGGAGGGCGTGCTGGATATCGCCCTGCAGGGTGCGCGCCTGTGCCGCAAGTACGAAGAGCAGATGATCTCTGACACTAAGGTCATCTACGAGTACTCGCCTGAGTCCTTCACCGGTACTGAGCTGGAGTACGCGGCTCGCGTGGTGAACGCTGTGGCTGAGGAGCTGGAGGTCGGTCAGAACGGCCGCGAGCTGATTGTGAACCTGCCCGCTACCGTTGAGATGGCTACCCCGAACGTGTACGCCGACTCTGTCGAGTGGATGCACCGCAACCTGAACCACCGCGAGCACATTGTACTGTCGCTGCACCCGCACAATGACCGCGGTACCGGCGTGGCTGCTGCTGAGCTGGGTTACCTGGCGGGCGCTGACCGTATTGAGGGTTGCCTCTTCGGTAATGGCGAGCGCACCGGTAACGTTGACCTGGTGACGTTGGGTCTGAACATGTACACCCAGGGTGTGGATCCGCAGATTGATTTCTCTGATATTGACGGTATCCGTAAGACTGTTGAATACTGCAACCAGCTGAAGGTGCACGAGCGTTCGCCGTATGGTGGCGATCTGGTGTTCACCGCGTTCTCTGGTTCTCACCAGGACGCTATTAAGAAGGGCTTTGAGGCTCTGGAGCGTACTGCTGCTGAGGCGGGTAAGACCGTGGATGAGGTGTACTGGGAGGTTCCGTACCTGCCGATTGATCCTCGCGATCTGGGTCGTACCTATGAGGCGATTATTCGTGTGAACTCGCAGTCCGGTAAGGGCGGTATGGCGTACCTGCTGAAGCAGGATCACGGTCTGGATCTGCCGCGTCGTGCTCAGGTTGAGTTCTCAAAGATTGTTCAGGCTCGTACTGACGCTGAGGGCGGCGAGATGACCAGCCAGAAGCTGTGGAACATCTTCGCGGATGAGTACCTGCCCGCTCCGGATCCGCAGAACCGTTGGGGTAAGTACCGTATTGAGTCGATTAACATTGATTCGGCTGATACTGGTGCAACTACTCTGCGTGTTGGTCTGAACATTGATGGCCACACGTACACTCGTTCGGCTTCGGGTACCGGTCCGGTGGATGCTCTGCAGAACATCCTTTCGGGCGAGGGCGTGGATATTCGCGTGATGGATTACTCGGAGCACACCATGTCGTCTTCGTCGACTGCTAACGCGGCGTGCTACGTTGAGGCTGCTGTTGGTTCTCGCGTGCTGTGGGGTATTGGCGTGGACAGCTCGACGACTCGTGCGGCGTTGAAGGCGATGATTTCGGCTGTGAACCGTGCGCTGCGTGATGAGCGTCAGGCGTAGGCGATGACCGTTTATGCTTTGTGCGGGGTCTGCGGGTGACCGTTAACCGCGCATGAAGCGGGGGCGGGACGCATACTGGGAGTATGTATCCCGCCCCTTAGGCGTTTAATGTGCGCAGGCATTGTGTGCGTTGGTGGGCTGTGGGGCGAATAATCTGCGGAGAGGAACTCTCATGAAAAGCTACGCGATGGTGTTTAGCCCCGTTGATGCGGCGGGCACCGATTCTTCTGTTCGTGCCTGGAATTATGAGCTGCGCGGTGGTGATGATACTGCTCTGCCTGCAGGTTCCACCGAGGTGTGGGAGGCTGGCTGGGTGGGTTCGACTGGTCCCGGTATTGAGCAGGATCAGTGGCCGCGCAGTACGTTTACTGGTTTGCCAATGCAGCATATTTTTACGGTGAGGTTGCCGGGGGAGTACCTGCCGGATGCGCAGAAGTATCCGGGCGTTGTGGCGTTCTCTTTCTTCGCTGGTGATGGCCAGTTCGCTGGGGATGAGGCGACTGAGGGTGTTGCTAATGCTGCTAGTGATGACCCGTTTGAGGTGCAGTATGCGCAGGCGCGGGTGCATCCGTACCAGTTGTTGTTGCGCGATATTTTGGATGCCGAGTTTGCGGTGCTGTACCTGAGTGAGGAGGAGTTCTCGTCCCGTACGGAGGCCCCGCAGGATGTGCGCCGGCCCGGTGAGCATCGTGGTGAGGAGGAGAGCTTCAGCGCCTGGGCTTTGGCGGATCGTCAGCAGCCGCTGGCTCGTAAGCCTGCTCTGCTGGGGTGGGTTCCGACGGATGACCCGAATGCCGGTAAGGTCCCCAGTGATGTGTTTGAGAATGTTGACCCGCAGACTGGTTATTTGAGTCCTTTCGATTGGGATGCTGAGGATTCTGCGTGGTTTGAGTGGGCGAAGCCGCTGATTGCGGTGGGTACTCACCTGGGTGGCACTCATTTTTATGCGCAGGCTCTGCCGGAGGGGCTGACGGCTCGTTATATTGAGTTCGATGAGTTTGATGTGCTGAATTTTGGGTGCGGTAGCGCTGTTTTTGATTTTGAGACGGGTGTTTTCGACTGGTCGTGCGGCTAGTACGCTTGCGCCGTTGACGCACCTTCGACGCGCCGGAGAGCGCGCATTTGAGGTGTTTGCGCGGTCTCTTTGAGCCGTAGATGAACCGTTGATGAGCCGTGGATAAGCCCCGGTTGCACCGCGGTGTACCTCCTGAAACGGCACCCTGAGCGTTTCACAGTGTGGACGGGGCGGTTTGCGGAGGTTCCACATCACCTTCGGCGAACCGCCCCCGGGCGGGTGCGCCTCCTGTATCCTTGAATGCGTGGAATGGATTCAAGCAATTATTTTGGGCTTTGTTCAGGGCCTGACCGAATTTCTGCCGATTTCGTCATCGGCGCATCTGAACATTGTTGGCCAGATCCTGCCGGAGAAGGCTGACCCGGGCGCCGCGTTTACCGCAATCACCCAGCTGGGTACTGAGACCGCGGTCTTGATTTTTTTCTGGCGCGATATTGTGCGCATTGTGAAGGCGTGGTTTGGCGCTCTTACCGGTCGTGTACCGCGCAATGACCCGGATGCCCGCATGGGTTGGCTGATTATTATTGGCTCCCTGCCCATCGGCGTTCTGGGCCTGCTGCTGGAAGACTATATTGACACGCAGTTCCGCAGCCTGTGGATTGTGGCGACCATGCTGATTGTGTTTGCTGTGTTCCTGGGTCTTGCGGACCGTTTTGGCCGCGAGCAGCGTGAGCTGAAGGACCTGACGTTCCGTCACGGCCTGCTGTACGGTTGCGCACAGGCGCTGGCACTGATCCCGGGTGTTTCCCGTTCGGGCGGTACGATTACTGCGGGTCTGTTCATGGGGTACACCCGTGAGGCTGCGGCACGTTACTCGTTCCTGCTGGCCATGCCTGCCGTGTTCAT
This sequence comes from Rothia sp. HMSC061C12, assembly GCF_001815755.1. NCBI lineage: Bacteria > Bacillati > Actinomycetota > Actinomycetes > Micrococcales > Micrococcaceae > Rothia > Rothia sp. HMSC061C12. The sequence continues at coordinate 288,536 of NZ_KV821867.1, read as the reverse complement.
GTCTGGCCTGTACAAGACCTTCAAGGTGGTCACCGGCGAGGAAGCTACCGGCTACTACGGTATCCCCTCGACTATCGTGGCTACTCTGGTTGCGTTTGTGGTGGGTTACCTGATGATTGGCTGGTTCCTGAAGTACGTGTCGTCGAAGTCGTACGGCATTTTCATCTGGTACCGCATTGCGCTCGGTATCCTGATTTTCGTTGGTCTGGGCACTGGCGTTCTGAACGCTACTTCTTCGGCGTTCTAAGGCTTTAGCCCTCAGCGTGATATGACATACCCGTCCGTGAGTTTCTCACGGGCGGGTATTCTTATTGGAGTAGATTTTTTGGCACCCGCATGCCTTGAGGTTGGGCGGCGGGTGTGGCGCGTCCACCGGTTGTGGGCGTTTTTACGGAAAGGAAACCCATGCGAGCTTGGGATGCCCCCGCCTCTGTGACTCTGCCCGGTCAGGCTGCGTTGCCGCGTATTTTTGATACCGCGGCTGGTGAGATTGTTCAGGTTCAGGAGGATAAGGCGGCGAGCCTGTACGTTTGCGGTATCACCCCGTACGACGCGACGCATATGGGTCACGCCTCCACCTATGTTGCTTTTGACTTGCTGCACCGCGCCTGGCTGGATGCGGGCGTGCCGGTCACCTACGTGCAGAACGTGACCGATGTGGACGACCCGCTGCTGGAGCGTGCGACCGCGACGAATGTTGATTGGCGTGAGCTGGCTGAGGATCAGACGGAGCTGTTCCGCACCGATATGAAGGCGCTGAACGTGATTCCGCCGGCGCACTATGTGGGTGTGGTGGAGTCCATTGAGTGGCTGTTCCCGCTGATTGAGGATTTGCTGCGCCGCGGCCTGGCGTACCGCGTGCCCGGCTACACTGACGAGCAGGGTGTGGTGCATCCTGACGGTGACGTGTACCTGGATTTGAAGGCTGTGCGTGAGCTGCCCGCGAACGCTGAGGGCTACTCGTGGGCGCCGGGCGAGGTTTGCCACTTGAGCCGTGATGAGATGCTGGAGATTTTCGCTGAGCGCGGCGGCGACCCGAACCGTGCCGGTAAGCGTGACGCACTGGATCCGCTGCTGTGGCGTGTTGAGCGTGAGGGCGAGCCGAGCTGGGATGCCGGCGAGCTGGGCGCGGGCCGCCCGGGCTGGCATATTGAGTGCACGATGATTGCCCGCCGTTTTGTGGATGGTTCGCTGACCGTTCAGGCTGGTGGTAACGACCTGACCTTCCCGCACCACGACCTGGGTGCTGGCCATTCGTGGGCTGTGTCTGCGCGCCCGCACGCTAAGCATTACGCACACACTGGCATGGTCGGTTTGGACGGCCACAAGATGAGCAAGTCCCGCGGCAACCTGGTGCTGGTTTCGCGTCTGCGTGCAGCCGGTGAGGATGCGAACGCGGTGCGTCTGGCGATTATGGGTCAGCATTACCGTTCGGATTGGTTCTGGACTGATGAGCTGCTGGAGCACGCGAAGGCTCGCCTGGATACGTACCGTCATGCGGTGTCGATGGCTGAGGGCCGTGAGGGCGCAAGCGATGAGGCGGCTGTTGAGCTGCTGGCTGCTGTGCGTGAGGCACTCGGCGAGGACTTGAACGCACCGGCTGCTCTGGCGGCTGTGGATGCGTGGGCTGTGAAGGCTCTGGCGGACACCACCGTCGGCGGTGGCGCGCTGGTGCGTGACATCCTGGCGGCACGCCTGGGCGTGGTCCTCTAAGATGGCTGCATCTGTCATGGAGGAGCTGTACGCTCTTCGCCCGTATGACCGTGAGACGGTCGATGCGCTTGCCGCAGAGATGTTAGCTGAGGTACGCGCGTACGAGGCGCAGAAGGAAGCGTAGGGCTTCTGAGAGCAATATAAGCCCAACAAGGGGGTGGGTGATCCTGGAATACTCCAGGGTCACCCACCCCCTTGCGTTTAACCGGTTGTAGAACCCGATGACTGGTTATCACGCCCGCGGGGTAATGCGCCACAGCCGATTTGCAGACTCCGCTAAAATAGAAAAGGACTTTTTCCGTCCAGAGTTCGCCGCAAAGCGCGAACAGCACAGACTGACCCAAACCCGAGGAGAATCACCCCGTGAGCAGCGGCACCCACACCCCCACCGGCGCAATCAACCGCCGCGGCCCCTTCCGCCCCGGCGAGCGCGTCCAAATCACTGACGAACGCGGCCGCATCACCACCATCACCCTCGCCGAAGGCGGCGAATACCACTCCCACAAGGGCTTCCTCAAGCATGACGACCTCATCGGCGCACCCGAAGGCACCGTCATCCCCAACACTCACGGCATCCTCTACCAGGCGCTGCGCCCCCTCTACAAGGACTTCGTGCTCTCCATGCCGCGCGGCGCAGCCGTCGTCTACCCCAAGGACGCCGCCCAGATCATCGTCAAGGCAGACATCTTCCCCGGCGCACGCGTCGTCGAGGCCGGCGTTGGCTCCGGTGCACTGTCCATCGCGCTGCTGCGTGCAGTCGGCGACTACGGTTGCGTGCACTCCTTCGAACGTCGTGAAGAGTTCGCAGACGTCGCCCGCGGCAACATTGAAACCATGTTCGGTGGCCCGCACCCGGCGTGGAAGCTGAGCATCGGCGACCTGCAGGACACCCTGCCGCAGGTCGAAGAGCCCGGCAGCGTCGACCGCGTCGTACTCGACATGCTCGCACCCTGGGAATGCCTGGACGCTGTAGCGGAGGCGCTCGCACCCGGCGGCGTGCTCATCTGCTACGTTGCGACCGTGACCCAGATGTCCCGCCTGGTTGAGGGCATGCGCCTGGATGGCCGCTTCACCGAACCCGAATGCGACGAAACCATTGTGCGCGGCTGGCATGTGGAGGGCCTGGCGGTCCGCCCCGACCACCGCATGGTGGCGCACACCGCGTTCCTGGTGGTTGCCCGTCGCCTCGCTGACGGTGCGGTACGCCTGGCGCCGAAGCGTCGCGCATCCAAGACTGACTTCTCTGAAGAGGATATGAACGCGTGGATTCCCATGAACGTGGGTGAGCGTGAGGTGACCGACAAAAAGATTCGCCGCGCAGCCCGCGATGCGAAGAACCTTGCCGCTCACGCCGCACGCGCGAACGAGATTGCGCTGGAACAGAACGGTACCGCGCAGAACAACGGCGCAGCAGCTGAGGCGACTGAGTCTGCTGAATAATTTGAACCATCTTTGACCTGCGGGGGCACGGGCGTTGCCTGGAGCCCCCGCAGTGCACTCACCAGGCTACTCGCTGTGCCCGATACCCACCCAGTACCCGCACCGAGTAGCCGCCGATCAGGACGAACAGCTAAAGGAGCTACCGTGTCCACCCACGAATCTGCAGATCAGGCAGGAACCCCCCAGTACGGCACCGCCCACAGTGCAGCCAGCGCGGCACCGCACTACTCGGCTGCTTTCGGGTCGACCTCCCTGCCCGGCAGTCAGCCCGTCAGCGCGCAGGAGTATGACGCCGTGCTGCGTCGACTCTCCGCGGCGGAGGCAACCCGCGACAATATGAGCCGACAGATTCGTGGTGCGGGGGAGAAGAACCGCAAGCTCGTTGAGGCAATCACCAGCATGCGCTACCAGGTGGAGCGTCTGCGCGCGTCCCTGTCGCAGAACGTTATGCCGCCGCTGAATTCGGCGATTGTGCTGGCGGTGCATGAGGGTCAGACCATGACCTACGAGCAGGTTGCCGACGATAAGACTCCCGCCGAGATTGACGCCTACCTGGATGTTCAGGTGAGCGGCCGCATGATGCGTATTCCGGTGTCCCCGCTGATTGACCTGTCCACCCTCACCCCCGGCATGACCGTGCTGCTCAACGACAAGTCCGAGGCGGTGCTCGCCCTGGACACCGAACCTTTCGGTGACGTGGTGACCGTGCGCGAGGTGCTGGATGAGCAGCGCGTGCTGGTTGATACGTCCTCGGGTGCTCAGCAGGTGGCGCGCGTGGCTGGTTCCCTCGACATTGAGCAGCTGCGCACCGGTGACGCGGTCACCCTTGACACGCGCACCCGCATGCTGACCTCGCAGGTTCCCGCCTCCCGCTCGCAGGAGCTGGTTCTGGAAGAGATCCCGGACGTCACCTACGAGCAGATTGGTGGCCTGGGCGCGCAGATCGAGCAGATTCGCGACGCGGTGGAGCTGCCGTACCTGCACCCCGAGATTTTTGAGCGCTACCACCTGGCGCCGCCCAAGGGCATTCTGCTGTACGGTCCTCCCGGTAACGGTAAGACCATGATTGCTAAGGCTGTGGCGAACTCCCTGGCGGCTCGTGCGGCTGCGCTGAACCCGGGTTCGGCTACTCGCGGCTACTTCTTGAACATTAAGGGCCCCGAGCTGCTGGATAAGTTCGTTGGTGAGACCGAACGTCAGATTCGCGATATTTTCGTTGCCGCCCGTGAGAAGGCGGAGGCGGGCCACCCGGTCGTCGTGTTCTTCGACGAGATGGAGTCGCTGTTCCGTATGCGCGGTTCGGGTCGTTCCTCCGATATTGAGACGACCATCGTGCCGCAGCTGCTTGCTGAAATTGACGGTGTGGAGTCGCTGCAGAACGTCATCGTTATTGGCGCGACCAACCGTGAAGACCTGATTGATGCCGCCGTGATGCGCCCGGGCCGACTCGACCTGAAAATCCGCATTAACCGCCCGGACGCCGCCGGTGCGGCAGAGATTTTCGGCCTGTACCTGACCGAGGACCTGCCCCTGGACGCTGCGGAGGTGGCAGCCGCCGGCTCGACCCGCGCCGCCCTGACCGCGATGATTGCGGCGGCGGCAGGTCAGCTGTACGCGCGCACCCCCTCCACGGCGTACGCTGTGGCGACCGTGGATTCTTCCATGGTCGTTGGTTCTGGTGCGAGCGCGAACCTGTCCACTCACACGCTGTACCGCGGCGATTTCGCTTCGGGCGCGGTGATTCGCAATATTGTGGACCGCGCGAAGAAGGCCGCGATTAAGGAGCAGCTGCAGGCGCTGACCGCCGGTGCGGACGCCTCGAGCGTGGGTATTGGCACCCGCCACCTGCTGGAGGCGGTACGCGCCGAGTTTGAGGATCAGGTGGACTTGCCGCCGCTGCCCGATATTGAGGATGCGCTCACCGTTGCCGGTGTGCGTGGCCGCTTGGTGTCGGTTGAGCCGCCGCGCTAAGCCGCGCGCCCAGCCCACACCTCGCGCTTATCCCGCATAAACTCAGTATTACCGCAGGTCCAGAGCCTTTAGATGGTATAGATTTTTCAGGAGAACCCCATGAACTCCACCCCCAGCTACGGCGTGCACCGCATTATGGGTGCAGAAACCGAGTACGGCGTCATCGCGCCCTCCGCGCCGGGCACCAACCCGACTGTGCTGTCCGCACTGGTGGTCAACACCTACGCCAAGCTTGCCTTCCGCCGCGGCGCCGCCTTCCGCGAGCAGCTGCAGCGCCGCGCCCTGGCGGATGAGCTGACCGCCGAGCAGGCACGCCAGGCAGAGAACTACTCAACCGCCACCCCCGAGGGTCAGTGGCTGGGTGAATCCGAGTCGCCGCTACGTGACGCGTTCGGCCAGGTTCAGGACGCCTCCACCGCCCACTCGAGCCAGATGACGCACACCCGCTCCGAACTGACCAGCGAAGATATCGCCCTGGAAATTATGCGTGAGGCGGGCGTGCAGGCACCGGGTGAGCCCGCCGAGCCGCGTAGCGCCCTGGATGCGCTCGCCGGTGTACACGGGCGCGGTGGTTTCCCGGAGCGTCTGGATTGGGACCGCGTGACCATGAACGCGATTCTGCCCAATGGTGCGCGCCTGTATGTGGATCACGCGCATCCGGAGTATTCCTCGCCGGAGGTTCTGACCCCCGCCGATGCGGTGCTCTATGACGCTGCCGGTGACGCGCTGGCGTACGAGTCGCTGGTGGAGCTGGGCAACCACGCGCAGGATTTGCCGCAGGTGAAGCTGTACAAGAACAACACCGACTCGAAGGGTCAGTCCTACGGCGCCCACGAGAACTACCTAATCAGCCGTGATGTTCCGTTTGAGCAGGTTGCGGATGCGCTCCTGCCGTTCTTTGCGACCCGCGCAATTTTCACGGGCGCGGGCCGTGTGGGTATTGGTACGCACGGTGAGGTTCCGGGCTTCCAGATTAGTTCGCGTGCTGATTTCTTTGAGCGCACGATTGGCCTGGAGACCACGATTCGCCGCCCGATTGTGAACACGCGCGATGAGCCGCACGCGGACGAGTCGAAGTACCGCCGCCTGCACGTGATTCCGGCGGATGCGAACCTCTCACACTACTCGAACCTGTTGAAGTTCGGTACGGCGGCGCTGGTGATGAACCTGATTGAGTCGCACAGCGAGCAGCACCCGGTGCTACCGGGTGTGCGCCTGTCCGACCCGGTGGCGGCGATGCACGCGGTCAGCCACGACCTGTCGCTGTCGGTTCAGCTGCCGCTGGCGCCGTCTTCGGCGACCCTGCCGAACCCGGTGTCCACGAGCGGTTCGGCGAGCGCCCTGCAGATTCAGCGCGCCTACTACGAGGCGTCCCGCGCGCACGAGGAGTCGAACCCGGCGGGTGTGGATGCTGCGACCGCGCAGATCCTTGATTTGTGGGGCGAGGTTCTGGACGCCCTGGAAACCAACCCGCTCTCGCTGGCGGATCGTTTGGATTGGGTGGCGAAGTATGCGCTGGTGCGCGGTTATGTCGCTCAGGGCGTAGATTATGCGAATCCGAAGTTGAAGGCTTTGGATTTGCAGTACGCTGATATTGACCCGTCGAAGAGCCTGTATCACCGTCTGGTGGCGCGTGGCCGTATGCGCACGCTGTTCTCTGCGGAGCAGATTAAGCGTGCGACGACCGAGCCGCCGCGTGAGACTCGTGCGTTTTTGCGTGGCACTCTGATGGCGCGTTGGCCGGAGGAGATTCTGGGTATTAACTGGGATACGGTCTCGTGCCGCGGCAGGTATTCGAAGGATCTGACTCGTTTTACGATGATGGAGCCGACCCGCTACGGTGCCGCCCAGGTGGAGCCGCTGCTGGATGAGGTAAACCATTCGGATGCGTTGCTGAACCGCCTGCGCTAGCAGCACACCCCCTAAACCCACATAAACTCACATTCTTCCCCGGGGCGAATACCCCCATTCGGAAGAGTAAAAACCACATAACCCACAGGCGGGGTGCAGTAAGGTCCGGGTACCAAAACCCTTATACCCCGCACCCAACCCCACTAAAAACTTATTTGTCCACAACCGAAAACCCCTTGAGGAGAGAACCATGAGCCGCGAACGCATCAGCGCACAGCAGACCGAAACCACCGCAGCCGAGCAGGAGCAGGAACTGACCCTCGCCGCCTCCCACGTTGTCTCTGACGTGAGCGAGGTCGACGACCTGCTCGACGAAATTGACGGCCTGCTCGCTGAGAACGCTGAAGACTTCGTCACCGGCTTCGTCCAGAAGGGCGGCGAGTAACCGGCGCACCTGCGCGCCGGGTCAGCATCATGGAACACCGTATTTTCGGCATTGAAAGCGAATTCGGGCTCAGCTACGTCCCGCACGGGCTCGGTCGGCTGAGCATCGAAGAGTCCGCCGCCGCCCTTTTCAAGCCCGTCCTGGATCAGTGGCGTTCAACGAACGTCTTCCTGCCCAACGGCGGTAGGCTCTACCTTGACGTGGGTTCGCACCCCGAGTACGCCTCCGCCGAATGCGGCAGCATTGATGAACTACTCGCGCAGGAACGCGCCGGTGAGCTGCTTTTCGCTGATCTGGCGCGTACCGCCCGCAAGCGCCTGCTCGCAGGCGCGGAGGGCCGCCCCCTCGACGGTGAACTGTACCTGTTCAAGAACAACGTGGATTCGGCGGGCAACTCCTACGGCAGCCACGAGAACTACCTGATCAGCCGCAAATTGCAGTTCAACGACCTGATTAAGCAGCTCGTGCCGTTCCTGGTGACCCGCCAGATTCTGGTTGGTGCCGGTAAGACCCACCCGAACGGTGGCCCGGTGCCCGGTTCGACCGACCCGGCGTCCTGCACGGGTGTGCCCTCGTATTCGTTCTCGCAGCGTGCCGACCATATTTGGGAGGCGGCATCCACCTCAACCTCGCGCGCTCGCCCGCTCATTAACACCCGCGACGAGCCGCACGCGGACGCTTCGAAGTTCCGCCGCATGCACGTCATTAATGGTGATTCGAACATGGCGGAGCCGACGACCCTGCTGAAGATTGCCAGCACCGACCTGGTGCTGCGCATGCTGGAGGACCGCTTCCCGGTCACGAGCCTGGATATTGTGTCTGTTCCGGCGGCTCTGCGCGCTATCAGCCACGATTTGACCGGCACTGCAACCTTCGAAACCACGGACGGTAAGCACTACACGGCGTTGAGCGTTCAGCGTCACTACCTGGATGCGGCACGCCAGTACGTGCAGCAGTACGGCGCGCACCACCACCACGTGGAATACGCCCTGGACCTGTGGCAACGCACCCTGGACGCTATCGAGTCCGGCGACTACAGCAGCATTGACACGGAGATTGACTGGGCGATTAAGAAGAAGCTTCTGGATGCGTATATTGCCCGCGCCCGCGCGGCTGGTCAGCCTGCCGATTATGCGAGCGCCCGCATCCGTCAGCTGGATTTGGCGTACCACGACATCGACCCGGAGCGTAGCGTCTTCCATGCGCTGGTTCGTCGCGGTGCGGTCAAGCGCATCCTGCCTGAGGGTGCTGCGGAGGCGGCGAAGACTCAGCCGCCGAACACTCGCGCTCTGCAGCGTTCGCGTTTCATTAATGCGGCGGTTGCGGCGGGGGAGCAGTTCACCGTGGATTGGGTGCATTTGAAGCTCAACGCATACCCGCAGCACACGCTGGTGTGTAAGGACCCGTTTGCTACCGGCAGCGAGGAGCTGGAGGACGTGCTGAGCCTGCTGGCGTCTAAGGCGCGTCAGCATCAGGAGGCGGCATTCCCGCCGCCCTGCTAAAACCCCAGCTCACCCCGCGCCGCGACACAGCCTGAACACAGCTACGTGCCGTAGCATAAAACAGCTAAACCTATACCTGTAAACTGTTCTGTGGCACACGGGCACTCACACGCCCCACTCTCACAGAAAACCCCAGAGGATAACACTATGACCAAACGCTCTAAGCTCACTATTTTCGGTGCCAGCGCGGCAGCTCTCGCGCTTGCACTGTCCGCATGTGGCGCGCAGTCCAGCAATGGCGATTTGTCCAAGGTGCAGTACACCTTGAAGAACGCGACCGCTGCGCCTGAGGCGTCCTTCGCGACTCCCTTCGCCGCTTCTAGCCCCTCCGCATACGTGATTGAGGAAGGTAACGGCGACTCCATCAACGATGGTGACTACGTGCTCGTTGAGGCTGCCGTGTTCAACGGCACCGACGGCAAGCTTAACGGTTCCACTTACTCCAGCGAGCCGATTCTGCTGCCGATTAACGATCAGCTGAAGCAGGCTGCACCGCAGGTGTACGAAACCCTGAAGAAGATTAAGGTTGGCGGTTCTTTCTCGTACACCACCAACGTTCTGCAGCAGCGTAGCACCGCGGGCGTGACCACTACGACCGCTTCGCCCGGTGCCGCAACTAACGTTGAGGTGTACACCGTGAAGACGAAGCTGCCCAAGTACGCAACCGGTAAGGCTGTTGAGGCTGACCCGTCGCTGCCGTCCTTCACTCTGGATGAGTCCACCGGCAAGGCTGATATTAAGCTGCCCGACACCAAGCAGGAATACACTGAGCTCGTCTCGAAGAACCTCATTGAGGGCGAGGGCGCCGAGGTCAAGGAAACCGATACCGTGTACGTGCGTTACATTGGCGTGCAGTACTCCGACGGTAAGGTCTTCGACGGCAACTATGACGCTTCCACCCCGATGGGCCTCTCCCTGCAGGGCGTTATCAAGGGCTGGACTCAGGGTCTGAAGGGCAAGAAGGTCGGCTCCCGCGTTGAGCTAGTCATCCCGGCGGATTTGGCGTACGGTAACGACACCGGCGGTTCCAAGCCTTCGGGCACTCTGGTGTTCGTTGTTGATATTCTGGGCGCGGAGGAGAACCCGCAGACCCTGCAGCGTGCTCAGGCGGCTTCTAGCGCGGCCGCTGCGGAGGCGAGCGCCTCGGCAACCGCTTCTGCGACCGCAACCCCGGCGGCTACCGCTTCGGCTACCGCGCAGTAGCCCACATTTTTATTTCGCGCTCGCCGCTTATATGACGTAGGCGGCGGGCGCACCCACTATTTCGATGTATTTCGAACCAATCAAAGGAGACACCCATGTCTTTCGGTCAGCGTAACCTCGACCGCGAAAAGCCCGAAATCGATTTCCCCGAGGGCGACGCCCCCACCGAGCTGGTCATCACCGACCTGATCGAGGGTGCTGGCGCTGAGGTTGTTCCCGGCTCCCGCGTGCTCACCCACTACGTTGGTGTGGCATTCTCCACCGGTGAAGAGTTTGACGCGTCCTGGAACCGCGGCGAGCCGCTGCCGTTCCAGGTGGGCGTTGGCCAGGTTATCCGCGGTTGGGATGAGGGTCTGCTCGGCATGAAGGTCGGCGGCCGTCGTCGTCTGGAGATTCCCGCCGACATGGCGTACGGTGACCGCGGCGCTGGTTCGGTCATTAAGCCCGGCGAGTCCCTAATTTTCGTGGTGGACCTGCTGGACGTCCGCTAAGGACTAGCTAGGTTCTCGCGTTTCTCGCGTAAGAGACACACAGCCCGGTGCTTTCTCCCGTTTGTGGGAGGGGCACCGGGCTTTTGCGTACCGGGGATGCGTGTTGATGGCGCGTGCCGGTGGGCTTTCTATGCCGGCGTAATCTTCCCGTATCCCTCCCACAGCCACTCCACACGCAAAGTAAGTGCCGCGGAACACACACGGTATGATGGAATCATGTCCACCGCAGCTCAGCTTTACATGACTCTTCACCGCCTCGCCACCGCCGCCGAGGCGCCCGATACCGCAACCCGAACCCAGGGCATCAGCCGCAACGAGCTACTGACCCTGCTCGGTATTAGCACTCGCGCTAACGGCTCCCTCAGCGAGGCCCAGGAACGCGCCTTTGAACGAGCCAAGCAGACCCTGCGTGATGCCGGCGCGCGCATCACCCACGTGACCACGGACCTGGGAGAGCGCTACCGCCTCGAACCCAGCAACGCCGCTAAGCTGCCCGCCTGGAACCCCACCGCTGAGGAGTTCCGCCTCATCAACACCATCCTGCGCGGCTGGGAAGGCACCGAACTGCAGGATGACGCCTACCGCATTCTGCGTAAGATTGCGCTGACCAGCGAGAACCTCACCGATGAGGCGCTCGCCGCCGCGAAGATCCTGGACCCGAAGACCGGCAAGCGTCAGCGCGCGAAGAACCTGCACACCTACCGCGAGCCTCTTCAGCGCATTTACTTTAGCGATAACCCGCACCTGAATGAGCTGTTCACCGCCTATGCGGAGCGTAAGACGGTCACGTTCACCTATCAGACGGCTGCCGGGGCGACCCGCACGCAGGAGAAGGTCAGTGTTGCCGGTATTGGTTACCGTTACGGCACCTGGTATTTTGTCGGCTACTACACTGAGAGCTCGGAGCGTAAGGAGTACACGTTCCGTGCCAGCCGTATTCAGAAGCTCACGATGCTCTCACGTATTGATTCGACGCCCATCAATGCGACGTTTAACGCCAAGAACTGGCTTGAAGACATTAAGGGCTACGAAGAGAGCCTGATTGTTGCCGAGGTCAACGCCGATTCCACGCTGTCGGAGCCCTTCACCGTGCCCTCGTACGGCACGATTGATAGCGCTGTGGCGGCGACCAGCTACAGCTGCGTGATCGAGCCGCCCGAGGAATCGGAGGCTGCCTCTACCCGCCAGCGTGACAGCTACGCCGCCCAGCAGCAGCTGTTGCGCACCCTCACCGACCTGCACAGTGGCGCAGTTGAAGACCCCGGCACCTGGGCGGATATCAACCAGCGCAACCGCAACAACTCCCTCGACGACCTTGTGGACCTGCTCCTGGGTCTGCACCGTGCCGACCGCTGGGCGAGCGCCCACGATGAGGCGCCCATGCCGTTGAACCAGCTCAACGCCCTCTACAGCGTGGACACCGAGAAGAACCGTGCCCTCGGCAAAACCATTGCCGAGATTTTCGCGCAGGTAGATACCGTTCCCTTCGATTCTGACCCCAAGGACCCGGACGCCCTCAAGCCCACCTACATTAACCTGCTGCCGGATTTTGGCGGCGCCACCCCGAACACGCTGCTGAACTACGCGCGCCTCACGGACACTGAGCTCGCCATTCTCGTCTTTACCCTCTCTGCCGCAGATATTCTGCACCCGGCGGATGCGCGTCTGGGCAGTATCCGTGCGGCGCTCGCCGCCGCGTACCCGAACGCGCCCGTCTATGCGCAGCACCTGTGCTTCGCCCCGGAGGAGCCTCTGCTGCAGGAGGCGACTGCCGCCTTGAGTAGCGGCAACGCCGTGACCATTGGGTACGGTACCTCTGAGCGTGCCGCTGATCGCCTGGTGGACCCGTATGCTTTGGTGTTGCACCGCGACCACATGTACCTGCATGCGTGGTGCCGTACCGCTGAGGAACGTTACTATGCCGCGCGCGGTGAGGAAGTCCCCGAGTATGTACCCGAGGCTTTTGCTCACGCAGCCACCAGCGAGACTGCCGACAGCCAGGCGGGGGAGAAGGAACCCAACTTCTGGCGTAACTTCCGCCTCACCCGCATCAACCACATTCACGAGGCGGGCGCGGGACGTACCCACCCGGTCACCGGTGACACCGTCCCGCATTGGCACGCGCAGCAGCACAGCACTCAGACCAACCCGTTCGCTGAGTTGCGGATTCACCCGACCGAGCACATTCCCAGCGGTGAACCGCTCGATACTCTCACCGCAACGTACATGCGCCGCAGCACCCACCACGTGAAGAAGGCTTCACGCACCCAGTACGTGCGCATCCACTACTACAACAACGCCCACGGTGCTGGCGATAAGAACATCCTCGACACCGTCATTGCGCACCGAGGTGCCCTCGAGCTCGTCGGTCCTGCGCACCTGCGCGCGGCGCTGCTTGAGCAGTTGCAGACCCTCAACGCGAGCAGCCGCAGGGGTGCGCCCGCAGGTGTGCCCGCAGAAAAATAGAACTTCACCCACAAGCAAAAACGCCCTAAAAACCCTTCCAAGGCGCCAAAACATTAACCTAAAACTTGTATAATGGTGCTCATGTCTTGGTGGTTCTGGATTTTGCTATGGGGCGCGCTCATCATCTGCTCGCTCCTCTATTTGGCATGGTTCACCTACAAAGCACTCACTCGCGGTTTCACACTCCTTGACGAAACCGTAACCTGGGTCGAGTCAATCGAGGGACAATTCGACGCAGCGCAAGCGAACGCGAGCCGAAAACTCCCGCGAGACACCACCCTCGGGGTATTCACACCCATCACTGAGGCATACAATAACTACGAACAAGGTAAGCAGACACGCAGGTCTGAGCGGATCAAGCGACGGGTCTCCCGACGAGATCGACTCGGCCAACCTCAAAACATCGGAGACCTGCTCTAACAGAAAGGCACACCACCATGGGCCAGATTTTCAGCCACCCCGCGACCATCATCGTCGTTATCCTCCTCATCGTCCTGCTCTTCGGCGCACCCAAGCTGCCCGGCATGGCACGCAGCCTCGGCCAGTCCATGCGCATCTTCAAGACCGAAGTTGAGGGCCTGAAGAACGACTCCAAGAAGGACCCCCGCGAGAAGGACGGCGAAGAGGTCGTCACCGCTGAGGTCGTAGACAACGGCAAGGACGGCAAGACCGAAACCAAGTAACGGTCCCGCCCCAACGCACCAAACCCGTGCCAGCCCACCGGCCGGCACGGGTTTTGCGGCACCACCCCATAAACACCCCACCAGACCCCCTCAGCCGAATCACACACGGCACCGACACCCAGAGGACACCACGTGGCAACACCCGACCAGGACGTGCGCAACCGCAAAATCAATCCTGAAGCACGCATGGAACTCAAGGAACACCTGCGCGAATTCCGCGACCGCCTCATCAAAGCGGCTATCGCAACCATCATCGCAGCCATCATCGGTACGGTCTTCCTCTACCAGCCTTTCATCGAAATGATCTCTGCGCCCCTGCAGCAGATCAACGCAGAAACCGGCCGCAACGCAAACCTGAACTACGGTAGCGTCGCATCTCCTTTCGACCAGCTGCTGAAGGTCGGTATGTACATCGGCTTGGTGATCGCCTCTCCCGTCTGGCTCTACCAGGCACTGCGATTCCTGCTGCCGGCACTGCACACCAAGGAGAAGAAGTATCTCTTCGGCTTCCTCACCGCATCTATTTTCGCGTTTGCCTGCGGTGTCGCCATTTCGTACTTCACCCTCCCCGGCGTGGTCTACGCGCTGCTGAAGTTCACCCCCGTCAACGAAAGTAACTACATTGACGCTGGCGTGTACATCTCCTTCATCCTGAAGTTCGTCGTTACGTTCTCCTGCGCCTTCATCATCCCCGTGATTCTGGTCGGCATTAACATGCTGGGCCTGATTCGCGGTAAGACCATCCTGAAGTCTTGGCGTTGGGTTGTTGTGCTCGTTGCGGTTATCGCAGCGCTGACTGCACCCGGTAGCGACATCATGATGATGTTCGTGCTCATGGCGCCGCTGCTGATTTTCTTCTTCGCAGCAATCCTCATCTGCATGATTAACGACAAGCGCCGCGACCGCAAGCTTGCCAAGCTGGCGCAGGGTTCGGATGAAGCAAGCCTGAACACCGCAACCAGCAGTGAAGACCTGGCGAAGATGGGTTACTTCGAGGAAGAGAAGACTTCCTAAATTGAATAGCTCGCTTTGAGCAACCTAGCCGAAAGGGGCGGGGTACAGAGAACCTGTACCCCGCCCCTTTCGCATGCCCCCAAAAAGCGTCTCGAGGCGCACAGACGAATTTTTACAACGCCTGCCGGTACATCCCGGCAGAAACTGAGCATAAATTGCGCCGAAACCGCGCAGCCGATGCGCTCGCTGTTCGCCCATACCGGATTAGTGCCCGTGCAGGGTGCTTTCTGAAGGCTCGCGGCGGGTGAACCGTTACACTGGACATACTATGAGCAAGCACCACGCACAGCACACATCCGACGCACACGCTTCTAACGCACAGCCCCCGGCGGAGCGCACCGACTACGCTGCCGCCTACGCCGCATCCCGAGAGCGCGCCGCATACGCGAAGACCGCCCTCGGGGCTTTTGAGGCGTCCCTTGATTTTCCGCTGGATGATTTTCAGCGTCAGGCGTGTGCCGCCGTGGAGGCGGACCGCTCCGTCCTGGTTGCCGCCCCTACGGGTGCCGGTAAGACCATTGTGGGTGAGTTCGGTATCTACCTGGCGTTGCGCCGCGGCATGAAGGCGTTCTACACGACCCCCATTAAGGCGCTGAGCAACCAGAAGTACCACGACTTTGTGCGCGCGTACGGTGAGGATTACGTGGGTCTGCTCACCGGCGATACGAGCATTAACACGGAAGCACCCGTGGTCGTGATGACCACCGAGGTGTTGCGCAACATGCTCTACGCCAACTCGACCACGCTGACCGGCCTGGGCTATGTGGTCATGGATGAGGTGCACTACCTGGCGGACCGTTTCCGTGGCGCGGTGTGGGAAGAGGCGATTATTCACCTTCCCGAGCATGTGAACGTCATTTCCCTGTCGGCTACGGTGTCGAACGTTGAGGAGTTCGGCGCGTGGCTGGATACGGTGCGCGGCGGCACGGACATTATTGTTTCCGAGCACCGCCCGGTACCCCTGTGGCAGCACATGATGGTCGGTCACCGCGTGGTGGACCTGTTCATACCCGAAGACAACTCCGCACAGGGCAAAAACCACACCCAGGGCAAGAACCAGGAGCCGGAGGAGAAGTTCTCCCGCAAGCAGGCGAAGAAGGCACAGAAAGCTAAGCAGCGCGGCGCAACCGTGGAGGCGGGCGCCAACCCTCTGCTTGCCGGTCTGCGCCTGAACCCGCAGCTGAAGGCGCTACGCCCCGGCTTCCGTTCCGCGCCGGGCCGTGGACGCTACGGCGGCAAGCGTGAGCGTTTCCGTCACCGCCGTGAAGGCTGGCTCAATGAGACGTTCAGCAACGGCGAGCGCGGTCGCTCGGACCGTCGTGACCGTTTCAGCAACGACCGGGAGTTTGATGCGCGCGGTGAGCAGAAGCCTCTGCGTCCGCAGCGTATTACTCGCCCGGAGATGGTGCGCGCCCTCGACAAGCAGGGCCTGCTACCGGCTATTTGCTTTATCTTTTCCCGTGCCGGTTGCGACGGCGCAGTCAGCCACTGCGTATCCGCCGATATTACGCTGACCACCCCCGAACAGCAGCAGACCATCCGCGCCTACATTGCGGAAGCAACCGCTCACCTGGACACCCGCGACCTGAACACCCTCGGCTACTACGAATGGCGTGACGGCCTCATCCGCGGTATCGCCGCGCACCACGCCGGCCTGCTACCCCTGTTCAAGGAGGTTGTCGAAACCCTCTTCGCCCAGGGCCTGATCAAGCTGGTCTTCGCCACCGAAACCCTCGCACTGGGCATCAACATGCCCGCCCGCACCGTCATCCTGGAAAAGCTCACCAAGTACAACGGCGAATCCCACGTAGACATCACCCCCGGCGAATACACCCAGCTGACCGGACGCGCCGGCCGCCGCGGTATCGACATCGAAGGCCACGCCGTCGTCATGTGGCGCCCCGGCATGTCCCCAGAACACGTGGCAACCCTCGCCTCAACCCGCACCTACCCGCTAAACTCCTCATTCCGCCCCACCTACAACATGGCGGCAAACCTCATCGCCTCCTACGGCGCCGAACGCACCCGCAAAATCCTGGAATCCTCCTTCGCACAGTTCCAGGCAGACAAGTCGGTCGTGGGCGTCGCCTCCCGCGTACGCAAAAACGAAAGCGCCCTAGAAGGCTACCGCGAAGCCATGGCATGCCACCTGGGCGACTTCACCGAATACGTCCAGCTCAGCCGCAACATCGCCGAACTGGAAAAGAAGGCATCCAAGAGCAACGAACGCCACGCACGCGCGCAGGCACACCACAGCATCCAGCAGCTACTGCCCGGCGACATCATCTACATTCCGCACGGCCGCTCCCGCGGCTACGCAGTCGTCATCACCCGCTCCGATTCGCACGCCGACCCGCGCATCGGCATCGTCACCGAGGACGCGCACCAGCGCACCGCCTCAACCCGCGATTTCGAAGGCGCCATCGAACCGGTCTCACGCATCAAAATCCCCAAGCGCCTAAGCCTCAAAACCGCCAAGGAACGCCGCGACACCGCAAGCCGCATGCGCCAGGCACTCTACGACGGCCGCGCCCCGCGTGCGCTCGCACAGCAGAACATCCCGGCTCGTCAGAACAGCATTGACGCGCAGCTGGAGGCTCTGCAGGCTCAGCTGCGTAACCACCCGTGCCACGGCTGCTCCGACCGCACGAACCATATGCGTTGGGCTGAACGCTGGCAGAAGCTCAACTCTGAGACGGAAGGGTTGCGCCGTCAGATTGCCCGCCGCACCAACACGATTGCGCAGGTCTTCAACCGCATTGCGCGTCTGCTGGAGAGCTACGGCTACGTCGAACGCACCGAGGATAACGAACTGTCGCTAACCACCGGCGGCCAGGCGCTGCGCCGCATCTACGGCGAGCGCGACCTACTGACCGCCCTGTGCCTGGACGCGCACTTCCTCGACGGACTGGAGCCCGCCGCCATCGCGGCAACCGTCGCCGCACTAACCTACCAGGGTAAGCGCGACGCCGTAGAATACCTGGCGCACTACCCGCACCCGTCCCTGCGCGCACCCATTGCGACGATTACGCAGCGCCTCGCCGACCTGAACGCAGCCGAGGAACAGTTCAAGGTCAACCCGACCCCGGCATGCGACTTCGGCCTGGTCGAACCCATGTACGCCTGGGCGAACGGCGCGCACCTCGCAAAGGCAATCGAGGACACCGGCCTTGCCGCCGGCGACTTCGTGCGCTGGGCAAAGCAGGTACTGGACGCCCTGGACCAGATCGCGCACATCCGTTCCCTGGACCCGGTCATCCGCGCCCGCTGTGAAGAGGCAATCGAAGCGGTACGCCGCGGCGTAGTCGCACTCGACGTCTAACCAGCACCTCCACAGAGCGCTACACCGTACATAGTGCTACACCGCGTCCGAGCAGCTCGGGCCACCACCCCCGCTACTGTGCATTGTTCTACACCATCTAAGTTCCGCCTCATCTAAGGACGAACGAACTACCACAGGCAGCGGGGGTGCTTCTATACTCAAATGAGACGCTCAGCTAAGCTACGCGAGCACAATTGAAGTGCCCGCCCCGTGTGCGCCTCGGCGCGCCTCAAAGGTGAAAGGAATCTAATGTCTACCCGTATTTTTGTAGATGGTAGCGTGTACAGCCCTGTCGACCCGTACGCAACCGCAATGCTTGTCGAAGACGGCTTCGTCCGCTGGGTTGGTTCCGACTCCGGGGCGCGTTCCATTGCTGACGAGTCCGCCACCATCACCGAACTCGACGGCGCCCTACTAACCCCCACCTTTGCACGCGCACTAGCACCGGTAGCAGGCAAAGAAGCACCCGAAATCCTCGACTACCTGCAGACATACCGCGCAGCCGGCTACCACACCCACACCCTACTCGCCAGCATGGATGACGTACCCGACCTCATCTCCGCGCTCAGCTACTACAGCGCCGAACACGGCGTACCCGACATCCGCCTCATCCTCAACGCCACCGGCGTAGAAACCGACGAACTCATCAGCGCCATCAAGGCACTACGCCCCCTCACCGAAGGCGAACGCGCCATCAAGGGCCTGCAGCTAGTCGGCATCTTTGTCGCACCCACCGAAGCCCCCGCAGCAGCACAGGTAGCCGAAGACGCCGCACTCCTACTCTCCATCGACGCATCCACCAGCTTCACCACCGCAGCCGACGCCGCGCTCGCCGCACGCGAAACCCGCCCCTGGCTCTCCATCCGCCTCGACGCAGCAATCAGCACCCCGCAGGACCCCATCACCGACGAACACCTCACCCAGCTGGCAGAAGCACGCATCAACCTCGGCCTCAGCGTTTGCGAACCCGAAGAAGACGAAACCGCCAACGACACCGTCCAGGCACTCCTCGCACACGCCGGGGGAGAAGCACGCGAATCCGTCGCCTCAGTCGCACGCCGCGCAAACGCAGCCGGCACCTCCATCGCCCTCGGCTCCGACACCCAACTCTACGCACCCGGCGCCTGGTCCCTCATCCGCGAACTCGTCAACGACGAACACGGCATCTCCGCACGCAGCGCCTTCGCCGCCCTCACCCGCGGCGTATACCGCCTAGCACACGAAGAAAACCCCTTCACCGGTCAGCTCACCCCCGACACCCCCGCATACGTAGCACAATGGCGCGTCGAAGCCCTCATGGTTCAAGCACCCGACTCCCGCGTTGCATCGTGGAGCACCGACCCCCGCGCTCGCATTCCGCTACTTCCGGTGCTGGATGAGGATTCGCCTCTGCCCATCCTGGAATCTGTTTACACTGAAAGTAACTAATTTTTTAGCTTGTCAGAGGCTTTTTATGGGGATAAAACCCCTCAATAATTCATCAATCTGAATGTTTACCCGGTATACTGGATATCTACCGGCCTTGTTTTATATGCACCTGTGAGGGAGTAATATGCGCGTTCTAACTGTCATCCCGACGTATAACGAGAAGGAGAACCTGCCCATCGTGGTTGAGCGTCTTCGTAAGGCAGCTCCCGAGGTGGACATTCTCGTGGTGGATGATAACAGCCCCGACGGCACCGGCCAGATTGCTGATGAGCTGTCGGCTAAGGATTCCCAGATTCACGTTCTGCACCGCACCGTTAAGGACGGCCTGGGCGGCGCATACCTCGCTGGCTTCGATTGGGGCCTTGAGGCAGGCTACGACGTTCTGATTGAGATGGACGCTGACTGCTCGCACCAGCCTGAGCAGCTTCCTTCTCTAGTTCGTGCTGTGGAGGCGGGCGCTGACCTGGCTATTGGTTCGCGTTACGTTCCCGGCGGCAAGACCAAGAACTGGCCGGCTCACCGCCAGGTTCTCTCTCGCGGCGCCAACCTGTACACCCGCCTGATTCTGGGCACCTCCATCAAGGACATTACCGCTGGTTTCCGCGCGTACCGTCGTGAGGCCCTGCAGCGTCTGAACCTGGACGGTATTGACTCTAAGGGCTACGTGTTCCAGGTTGATCTGGCGTGGCGTTCTGAGCAGGCTGGCCTGAATATTGTTGAGGTTCCGATTACCTTCGTTGAGCGTGAGATTGGCGCTTCGAAGATGGACGGCAACATTATCTTTGACTCCATGTCTAAGGTGACCCGTTGGGGTATGGCTAACCGCATTCAGAAGCTGAAGAAGGCTCTGGGCAAGTAATCGTCCCTCGCTCTGAGACTTATACGAAAGACCGGGGCGGATACATAACGTATCCGCCCCGGTCTTTTTACGCTTTCTGTAGCGCTCTATCCTGGCTCACGTGCCGATGGGAAGCCCCCTACCAAACAAGAAGCCCGCCTCAGAGCACGGGTGGCTCTTAGCGGGCTTCTACAGCCTTTCTACGGCGCCTCTACGGTGCTTTTAGAGCGCGTAGTGCTTGCGGTAGTATTCCAGGCGGTCTTCCAGAGTCTTTTCCAGCTCTTCGATGCTGCGGCGTTCCATGAGCATATCCCAGTGGGTACGTGCGGGCTTTTCCTCTTCGGCGTCTGCGGTGGAGTCGCCGTTGACGAGGTATGCTTCCTTGCCGGACTTTGCGGTCCAGACCGAGGGAATCTCTGCTTCTGCCGCGAAGGTCACGAAAACGCGGTCACCGTCAGCGGTACGGTATTCGACGCGCTGGCGGGGCGCGGGCTGTACGTTCGATTCGGTTTCCATCGACTGGGAACCCAGGCGCATACCGCGCAGGCTACGATCGCTCATTTTTCCTCCAGTGTCGTCGGGTGCGCCTTGTGGCGCTTTAGGCATAACGTTGGGCGGGGGAGAGCTATTCCCTCGAACGTTTACAAAACATCCATTATATCGGTAATAGTCTCCACCCGCCCAGCGTGGTGGTGTTTATTCGGCGTGATTTTTGGTGATTCACGCCTTTTTATGCGTTAGATTTCGCGTTTAGCCGTTGATGCCGTAGCTTCCGGGTGCCTGCGGTGCGCTCTTGGGTGCCTCCGCTGCGGGCTTCTTCGGTGCGTCCGCAAGGTCGGATGCGGGCAGGGTGCCGAATGCGTTGCCGAGGCCGCGCAGTGCATCGCCGAGTTCAGTCGGGATGAACCAGAGCTTGTTGGCGTCGCCTTCGGCGAGCTTGGGCAGGGTCTGCAGGTACTGGTAGGTGAGCAGCTGCTGGCTGGGGTTGGATTCGTGGATTGCTGCGAAGACCTTCTGCACGGCTTCTGCTTCACCGTTTGCACGCAGGATTGCGGACTGTGCGTCACCTTCTGCGCGAAGGATCTGTGCCTGCTTTTCACCCTCCGCACGAAGGATGGCTGCGCGGGATTCACCTTCTGCGGTCAGAATGTCGGACTGCTTCTGGCCTTCTGCGGTGAGGATTGCGGCGCGGCGGTCACGCTCTGCACGCATCTGCTTCTCCATGGAGTCCTGAATGGACACCGGGGGCTGGATTTCCTTGATGTCCACGCGGGAGACGCGCAGGCCCCAGCGGCCGGTGGTGGAGTCGAGTACGCCTCGCAGCTCGGCGTTGATCTGGTCGCGGGAGGTGAGGGTCTGCTCCAAGTTCAGGCCACCAACGACGTTACGCAGGGTTGCGCTGGTCAGCTCGTCTACGGCGCGAATGTAGTTGGTGATTTCGTAGGTTGCAGAACGCGGGTCGGTGACCTGGAAGTACACGACGGTGTCGATGCCGACCACGAGGTTATCTTCGGTGATCACGGACTGCGAGGGGAAGGAAACGACCTGTTCACGCAGGTCGATGAGGGGCAGCACGCGGTCAACTACGGGGATGACGATGTGCAGGCCGGGGTTGAGAACGGCGTGGAACTTGCCCAGTCGTTCGACGATGCCGGCTCGTCCCTGCGGGATGACGCGCACGGTCTTTGCGAGCATCGTCAGCACGAAGAGGATGAGTAGGACCGTCAGAATAAGGCTGATAGGCATTGTTTCTCCTTATCGGTGAGTTATATGGTGTGTTTTTGGAGTATCTGAGTTGGCTTTTGGAGCCGGTATTCAGATGGGTCTTAGTTTGTTGGTCTTAGTCATGGGGGAGAGGCTCTACGATTGCGGTAGCACCCTCAATGGCTCGTACCCTCGCGTGTGATCCTACTACGAGCGTTCCGGAGGCGGTGCGCGCCGTCCAGGTGTCGCCAGCTAGTACAACCAAACCGGTTTCACTAGTCACATCTTGAGTGACGCGCACCTCAGCACCAACGAGTGCTTCAGCATTAGTGACAGCTCCGGTGGCTGATTTATTGAGCTTTTTCAGCAGCGGCGGGCGCAGGCCAAGAACCAAAATCAGGCAGATCACCACGAAAATAACGGTTCGAATCAGCATGTTATCCACGAAGGGCGATATTGCTGCGGTGATGCCTGCGCTAATCGCCAGCATGAGAAAGAACAGGTCGAGGCTGAGCATTTCTATGACGGCGAAAACGAGGGCGAGTGCAACCCAGAGTGTCCAGGGTGTCTCAAAGAGCCAATCCACGAGTTTTCTCCTTTGGTGTACATCAACCGGCGTGGTTGACGTTGAATCTGCACACGAGGCGACAGCACCTTCGTGATGCGGGGTATATCCATTATTTCAGGCGGATTGAGTACTGGCGACAGTTCTGGTGACCGAGTGAGGTTAATACATGAACTGTTAAGACTTTATTTAGATACGGGGAATCTTTGGTTCATTCTAGACCTCCCTAAAAAGCCGATAATATACATTATGTAAAGTAGACCTATTTTTCACTACCCCACCGGCTACTCACCCGTGCGTTCTACGCTCAAGCTGGCACGGGTTGAACCTGCGCTCAGCCAGGCGCTCACGTGTCCCAAACCTTCGGGCCCCTCAGCGCCTCCCGTTAAACGACAAACACCCGAGACGAGCTCACACCATTCGGTGCGCCCCATCTCGGGTGCCTATCATCAGCTACTGCGCTTCTTTATTCTGGGCTTCTTATTCTGCGTGCTTGGAGCTGAACTCTACCCAGGCGTTGAGCACACGCTCCGCTGCACCGGATGCAATGGATTCGCGTGCATCGGCCAAAGCCTGAGTGAAACGGGTCTCAAAGCTCTCCCCGTTGGTCGGGCGGTATGCCACCAGGCCTGCGGCTGCGTTGATGAGCACAGCGTCGTGAATTGCGCGTAGCGGGCTCTTCGGGGCTTCGCCCTCCCCTGCCAAAATTGCACGGAAAACGCCCGCGTTGTACTCGGCGTCGCCGCCACGCAACTGCTCCAGCGGTGCGTTCTGCAGACCGTACTCGGTCGGGTCAAAACGGTACTCGGTCAGTTCGCCGTCTACAGCCTCCCACAGGCGGCTCGTGGTGGCGATGGTCAGCTCATCCAGGCCGTCATCGCCGCGGAAAATCAGGGCGTGATCGCCTCGCTCCGCGAAGACGTGAGCCATCTTCTCAGCCATGACCGGGTTAGCAACGCCGATAGCCGAGGACTTCACGCGAGCCGGGTTGGTCATGGGACCCAGGTAGTTGAACGCGGTCGGAATGCCCAGCAGGCGGCGGGTCGGGCCCACGTGGCGCATTGCCGGGTGGAAAGTCATCGCAAACAGGAAGGTGATACCGGTCTCGCGAGCGCATTCGGCGACTGCGGGAATGGGCATGTCGAGGCGGATTCCGAGGGCTTCGAGGACGTCTGCGGAGCCGGATTTGGAGGTGGAGGCGCGGTTGCCGTGCTTGACGACGGTTGCGCCGGTGCCTGCGATGACGAGGGCTGCCATGGTGGAGATGTTGACGGTGTTTTGCTGGTCTCCGCCGGTGCCGACGATGTCTACGGCGTTGGGGTCGATGTCGACGGTTTCGGCTTTGGCGATCATGCCGGCTGCGAGTGCGCCGAGTTCTTCGGGGGTTTCGCCTTTGGAGTGAAGGGCGGTGAGGAATGATGCGAGGATCGGCTGTTCGGTTTGGCCGGTCATGATTTGGTCCATTGCCCAGGCGACTTCGGTGTCGGTGAGGTTTTGGTGCTTGACGAGCTGGTTGAGGATGTATTTCCAGGTGATTTCGTGCGTAGTCATGTGTTAAGTGTAAAACCCCCGTCGCGTATCTGCATGGTTGGGTGCAGTATGCGAGACGGGGGTTTACTAGGCGTGTTGCACTTTTGGGTGCTTAGCGCTGGGGTGTCTTCGGTTTAGTGGAAGGAGTCACCGCATGCGCAGGAGCCTGCTGCGTTGGGGTTGTCGATGGAGAAGCCCTGCTTTTCGATGGTGTCTTCGAAGTCGATGGTGGAGCCGTCGAGGTAGGGTGCGCTCATCTTGTCGACGATGACTTCTACGCCGTCGAAGTTGCGGACTGCGTCGCCGTCGAGGACGCGCTCGTCGAAGTAGAGCTGGTAGATGAGGCCGGAGCAGCCGCCGGGCTGGACGGCGATGCGCAGGCGCAGGTCGGTGCGGCCTTCCTGTTCGAGGAGTGCGCGGACTTTGGTCTGTGCTACTTCGGTGAGGTTGACGCCGTGGGTCGGCAGTTCGGTGGTGGTTTCACTCATTGGTGTTGTCCTTTGTGTTCGTTGGTTGCCCGGGTGCACCGCGTGTGGGTGCGTGTGGGCGTTTTAGCCTTCACGATACGCGCCGGGGAGAGCTGAGCACAACCTAGGGTGTGCATAGTTCGCCGGGGGCGTGAGTGTTTGCGTGTTGGCTTTATAAGTAATTCTGCTTCTAGGATACCGAAAAAGTGGGGGTTGGGGCTTGGTGCCCCTTCTCCCCCACTTTTTGCGGGCTGGTTTAGCGAGCGCGTTCTGCGCCGCTATCACTGGCGAGCGCGGGTATCTCTAGCCTCTCTAGTGCCTCTAACGAACGACTAGCGAGCGCCGAGTGCGCTCAGCAGCAGCGCCTCCGCTAGGATTGCGTTCTTGAAGTCCGGGATGTACAGGGACTCGTTGGCGCTGTGTGCGCGGGTGTCGGGGTCTTCAACGCCAGTGACGAGGATCTGTGCCTGCGGGAAGAGGTCCTTGAGGTCGGAGATGAACGGGATGGAGCCGCCCATGCCGGTCTGTACGGGTTCGACGTCCCAGGCGGTGCGCATTGCGTCGAGGGCGGTTTGTGCGCCGTCTGCGTCGACTTCGGTGGCGAAGGGCATGCCGGAGTCGACGGCGGTGTAGTTCGCCTGGGCGCCGTGGGGTGCGTGTGCCTTGATGTGTTCGGCGAGGGCGCGGTGTGCGTTTTCGGGGTTGTCGCCGGGTGCTAGGCGGGTGCTGATGCGTGCGCGGGATACGACGGCGAGGGTGTTGGAGGAGGTTGCGATGGAGGGGATGTCCATGCCGATGACGGAGATTGCCGGCTGGGTCCACAGGCGGGAGGCGACGGATCCGGTGCCTGCCAGGGGTACGGAGTCGAGGATGCCGGAGTCGCTGCGGAAGTCTGCTTCAGCGTATTCGAGTTCGGGTTCGGGGGCGCGGTGCAGGCCTTCGACGGCTACGGCGCCGGTGGCATCGTGCAGGGTTGAGAGGAGCTGCGCCATGAGGGTGTGTGCGTCGAGCATGGGGCCACCGAACATGCCGGAGTGGATGGCGTGGCTGCCGACGCGTACTTCGATGTCGCCGGATGCGACGCCGCGCAGGCTGGTGGTCAGTGCGGGTACGCCGGCGCGCCAGTTGGCGGAGTCTGCGACGACGATGTAGTCGGCGGATAGTTCTTCACGGTAGGTGTTGAGGAAGGAGACGAAGGAGGGTGAGCCTGCCTCTTCTTCGCCCTCAATGAAGAGCTTCACGCCGAGTTTGAAGTCCTCGCCGAGAGTTTCGTTGAGGGCTGCGAGCGCGGCGAGGTGCACGAGGATGCCTGCCTTGTCGTCTGCGGCGCCGCGGCCGTAGAGGCGGTCGCCCTTGCGGGTTGCGACGAAGGGGTCGGTGTTCCACAGGTCGAGGTTGCCGGCGGGCTGTACGTCGTGGTGGGCGTAGAGCAGGATGGTCGGGTAGCCTTCTGCGGCGGGGCGGGAGGCGATGACGGCGGGCATGCCCTGCTTTTCGGTGCCGTCGGCAGTGGTGTAGGTAGCGCGTTCGATGCGTACGTTGTTGAAGCCTGCCTTGGTTGCGAGCGCGGCGACTGCCTCGGCGCTGCGGTCTACCTGGGTGAGGTCGTGCGATTCCCAGGCGATGGAGGGGATGGCGACGAGCTCGGTGAGGGTCTGCAGGGTTGCTTCGAAGTTTTTGGTGACGGCGTCGCGTAGGGCGCTGTGGTGGGTGAATTCAGTAGTCATGTTTCTACCTTACCCCTACCTTACCCGCCGCCGCCGGGTGGTTGGGGTTGTTTCAGTTGCTGGTGTGGGCTTGTGGGGGCGGGTTTGGTGTGTGCCGTTCGGGTATGATGGGAGGGTGTTTGGTCGTAAGAAAGAGAAGGCTGAAGCGGAAGCTGTTCAGCCGCAGGTTGTAGAGGAGCCTCAGGCTCCGGTTAATCCGAAGTTCACCCCGAAGAAGGGCCGTCCTACTCCTTCGCGTAAGGAGCAGCAGGCGGCTCGTCGTCAGCCTCTGGTTGTTAATGACCGTAAGGAGGCGAAGGCTCGTGAACGTGAAGCGATGGCGAAGGCGCGTGAGCGTCAGAATGATGCGTTGATGGGTGGCGATCAGCGTTACCTGCCCGCCGTGGACCGTGGTGCGCAGCGCCGTTATATCCGTGACTATGTGGATGCGCGTCGTAACCTTGGCGATTTCATGCTGGCTATTCTGCTGGTTCTGCTCATTGGTGGCTGGATTGCCCAGGGTGTGGCTGGTACGTCTAGCGTTGGTGCAACGATTTATTACGGTTCGGTGTACGCAATGTATGCGCTGATGATTCTGTGGGTTGTTGACTACTTCATTCTGTGGCGTGGCCTGAAGAAGAAGCTGATTGCGAAGTTCGACGAGGTTCAGCGTGGTTCTGGCATGTATGCGTTTAACCGTGTGATGATGATTCGTCGTATGCGCCGCCCGGTTCCGATGGTGAAGTACGGCGAGTACCCGCGCTAAGTCGTTAGTGCCTTA
This sequence comes from Rothia sp. HMSC061C12, assembly GCF_001815755.1. Lineage (NCBI taxonomy): Bacteria > Bacillati > Actinomycetota > Actinomycetes > Micrococcales > Micrococcaceae > Rothia > Rothia sp. HMSC061C12. The sequence continues at coordinate 261,416 of NZ_KV821867.1, read as the reverse complement.
TAGGTGCTTGGGGAGAGGTCCTGAAGGTTCAGGCCTCTCCCCTATTTTTGTGTTCTTACGCGAAAAGCCACATGTGTTTCGAGAAGCTACTTCTTTGGTGGCTTTTCGAAACACATGTGGCTTCTGGGTGAATGTATCGAGGTTAGACGCCGGTACGGTTAGGCTTCGATTCGGGAGTAGAGGATCTGCCACCTGCCGTCGCGGTGTTCGAGGGCGAACGTGTAGATTTCTTCTTCCTTGTCGCTGCTCCAGGTTTCTTGGCGGCCGTCGGGTTCTACCTCGGTTTGTTTGTCCCATTCGTGGTTGGTTTCCAGGTAGTAGGTTTGATGGTCGTCGGTCCTGGGTATACCGGCGGGTTCGAAGTGTTGGATGCCGTCGATGACCCATCCGCCGCGCTGGTAGAGCGCTTCTATTTCCCGGTAGATTTTGAGTTCTCCGTCGTTTGATGAGGAGAGGAATTCGCGGGCTTTGCTGTAGTCGCCGGTTTGGACGCCGTAGTTGATCCACTGGTTCCAGGCGTCCATGGTTTTGAGGAGGCCGTCGGCGGTCTTTGCGCGGTAGCCGTCTTCGGGAGCGTTGGGTTTGGGGACGTTCTGAGCGGGGCCTTTGGCGTCTGCTTTACGGTATTCCCCGCTACCGGCGTTATTGCTGGCTCCACTGCTTGAGCTGCTGTTAGTGGCTGCTGCGCCGGAGGCGGTGGATCCGTCTCCTGCAGTTGTGATGTCGTGCGGCACGCAGGCGGCGAGTAGGGTGCTGAGGCTGATGAGTGTGCCTCCGGTCAGTATTGAGCGGCGGTTCAGCATATTGGGGTTCATGGTAGGTCCTCCACATCGTTGTAGTGCATGGTCTCCCGCTTATCTCCATTATGCGCGAGCGCGCACTGGGAACTTGTCATTGCTCCTACTCTTATAAGCATCTTCCGCTAAATATCCTCTGCGTTACCAAAGCCCTATATCAGCAGTATAAAGACTCCTCAGAATACGGTTCAAAAAGTGGGGCTGTGGCATGTTTTACGAAAAACTGCCACAGCCCCACAAAAGTTATGTAAATTTATTTTACGATATTCTTATAGATTTCTTTGTGGAATTCTGCATCTTTATTAATTTCATTCAGCTGAACTCCACGCCTCTGCATAGTCTTAATGGCTTTATCAATCGATTTCTTAGCTTCGCTAAAAATATCATTAATTTTAGTCCCATTATCAGACTCGTGAATCTTGATATAACGATCAAGTACTTCCTTCATCTTCGGAGCACTCTGATCAAAGCTCATATTCCTACCAAGAATTTTATTTGCCTTCTTATTCTCCCGACCAGCTTCCCGGTCAATGATTTCGGCAACCGCGTACATCATGTGCCAGCGATAGCGTCGATACTCAGACAAAATCTGGTTCTCCCTCAGCCAAGCATCCAAATCAACATATATCCGCGCTGCGAGATAATAAGAATCGCAGTTATGACCATCAGAAAATACTGAAGGAGTCTTACTGGTAGCCCTTTTCTTCAGCTTTCCAAAATAGCGTGCACTCTCATGAGGAGACTTCAAGAATATACTTGCGTATGCTTTAAGCAAATCATCCATAGTGATTTTACTATTAATTGAATCCATGGAGTTAACATACTGATTCTTCCTTCTTTCATACCTCAAAGAACCTTCATAGTGCCCTGCAAAGTAATTCTCGAGTTTCTTATTGAATTCTGAGCGCGATAGCAAGACCAACTCGTTAACTGGATTCTGAGTATTCGTAGATGCGATAATCAAATCAATAACGCTATCCTTACGAGTATGAATAATTCTTACCGGAACACAGATAGAAGACTCGATACCCAGAATCTCTTTTTCATACTTATTAGCAGCTTCAACCTTCGGCAATAAATCATCTACCGCTTCTTTGACTGCTTCTTTACCCATACCGCTTTCAATGCAATCCATAAGGATTTTACTCTTCAAGTCATCCCCTTCATGACTTAAATATTTTTCGGGTATATCTTCTCGAATCTTATTAAGCTTATCCATAACGTCAGTATAATATTCATGCAAAATATGGCTTGTCTGACATCCATTAACTACCTGATATCCCTGAAGACGCATAGTATTGCCTGTGCCTAGCCCAGATTGTAGATGCTTAGCAATAATAGTGACACCATTATTCATAGCAAAGAAAAGGTCACGACCAATACTCTCAGAGTCCCCTTCTCCCAATGCTCCACCGGAAGCGAGAGACTCTTTAATGGATTTATTAATATGTGTTTTATCTAGATACCCGCGAACATTTTCACTAAAGACATTGGGTCGAAGGTCCCCATCCTCGTCCTGGATTACCTTTTTATATTCCTTGAACGGAAGATACCCTGTATAAATTGCATCAATTCCATGCTTCGAAATATTGTCCATCTCAAAAGGAGACAAAGTTCTCATGTTAAATTGAGCATCCGCCCCCATGAAAACATCATCATATATTTTTCGAAGTGTTTCGTAACCAATGATAAGCGAGTCATCAACTACGTAATTTCCTGCAGCCTCAAGGTTGGAAATATTATTCTCAATGTGCTTCTTAGCACCCCCAAGAGAACGTTCTTTATTCTTTTCACTTCCAGAAATTACGTAGCAAGTATTTACCTTAATTCCACCGTCAATCGTAATAGCTTTAGGCTTTTCATCAACGATAATTTGGCCACTTTCTATAAGATTTTTAATCTCTATAAAGTTGTCAATTGTTTTCGTTAGGCCTTTAATTGGTTCTTGGGCGCGAAGAATAGCATTTACACCAGTGATAAATTTTCCATATTTTCCAGCCAGATCAGAGAAATGCTCTTCATTCTTCGACTGCGTAAATACATAAGAAACATTTATCTTATCCCCAAGGCTATCAGCGATGGATTCTAGATACTCAACGTTAGGAACAACATATCCATTAACGACTACAGCCGCAGAATCAACGGACATTTCAGATCCAGCGTTTGTATCACTCTGACCAGAACAAATATCCTGAAGACTGAACTCATAATCTGAAGAATACTTGCAGGTTACTAGATAGGCTGCAAGCTTCTCAAATACACTGTCTTCGCTTTCTTCGGGACTAAGGTCCAAAACAAACTTATTTTTAAAGCTTGTCATAATGTCATTAATCATTAATGTCTTAGATTTTTTGGTAGACATTCTCTCATCTCCTTTGAATGTGTAGTGTGGTGGTGCAATCGTCGGTGCTGCACCACTCTGATAGTACTATCGCTCCAGGTCAGGGTGCAATCCACAACACACAAAACGCTAACAGAATCTCAGGTAAAAATTCAGCCCCCTCCCTCAGATACCAGCACAACCACCCCTTACACGTTGAGAGGGCACACAAAAGGGGCACCGCCTCCACCCCAACGGGTAGAGAACGGTGCCCCCCCTTCAGTACGCAGAGTCAACACGCCAAGTCAGCGCGCCGGGAAGCATAACGCTCCCGCCTGCAAACCTTCTAGCGGCGAGCGCGGCGCAGCTTCACCAGGCCACGGTTAATGTGTGCCGCCCAGAGCGGACCCTCATACAGGAACGCGGTGTAGCCCTGCACCAGGTCGGCGCCAGCGTCCAGGCGCTCCTGCACATCCTCAGCGGTGGTCACGCCGCCAACGGAGATGATGGCAAGGTCGTCACCAATTTCGCGCTTGAGCAGGCGCAGCACCTCCAGGGAGCGGGGCTTCAGCGGCGCACCGGAGAGGCCGCCAGCACCGATTTCCTTGACCTTGGTCATGTCGCTGGTCAGGCCCAGGCCGTCGCGGGCAATGGTGGTGTTGGTGGCGATGATGCCGTCCAGCTTCAGCTCCTTAGCCAGGGCTGCCACCTCGATAACGTCCTCATCGACCAGGTCCGGCGCGATCTTCACGGTCAGCGGTACGTGGCGGTTGGGGCATACGCGGTCTGCCTCTTCACGCACCGCGGCAAGCAGCGGGCGCAACGACTCGATAGCCTGCAGAGTGCGCAGACCCGGAGTGTTCGGGGAAGAAACGTTGACGACCAGGTAGTCTGCCTGCGGTGCCAGGGTGCGGGTAGAAATCAGGTAGTCCTCGATAGCGTTCTCAAGCTCAACGACCTTGGTCTTGCCGATGTTCACGCCGATAACCGGGCGTACAGCGCCGCGGTATTCGGTTTCGAGATCTGCGCGGGCGGCGGCAACGCGCGGGCCTGCCGCTGCGGCACCGTCATTGTTGAAGCCCATGCGGTTGATGACAGCCTTATCCTCGACGAGGCGGAAGAGGCGCGGCTGCGGGTTGCCGGGCTGCGCCTGACCGGTAATAGTACCGATCTCGACGTGGCCGAAGCCGATACCAGCCAGCGCGGCAATGCCCTTACCGCCCTTGTCGAAGCCTGCAGCCAGGCCGAACGGCGAAGGGAAAGTAATGCCCATGACGGTGGTTGCCAGTTCGGGGGCAGGCTGGAAGTACTTGCGCAGCGCGCGGGTGATGCCGACGTTGCGCAGGGTCTGAACGCCCCAGAAGCCGACGTGGTGTGCCTTCTCGGGGTCCATGCCCTTGAAGAAGATGTTGAAGAAGGTCGGGTAGATGCGCATTTGTTCTCCCTAGTGTTGGAGGGTGTGGGTGGTTTATGGGGCTATGAGCCGGGACTGTATGCCGGGCCGTTACTTGTCGTTGGCGACGGCGTCGACAGCGCCACCGTAGCGGCGGTCGCGGCGCGCATACTCTTCGACAGCTTCCCAGAGGGTGCGGCGGTCAACGTCGGGCCAGAGCACGTTCATGAAAATCATCTCGGCGTAGGCGCTCTGCCAGAGCAGGAAGTTCGAGATGCGCTGCTCACCGGAGGAACGCAGGAACAGGTCAACGTCGGGCAGGTCGGGCTCGTCCAGGTACTTCTGGATGGTCTTTTCCGTAATGTTGCCGGGCTTGATCTTGCCCGCCACAGCATCCGCCGCGATAGCTGCCGCCGCGTCAGCGATTTCTGCGCGGCCGCCGTAGTTCACGCACATGGTGAGGGTGCAGACGGTGTTGTCGATGGTTTCGCGCTCGCAGTGTTCGAGCTCTTCGATGACGTTCTTCCACAGCTTGGGTCGGCGACCAGCCCAGCGGATACGCACACCCCAGGTCTTAAGGGTTGCCAGCTGACGCTGCAGCACCTCGGTGGAGAAACGCATAATGAACGCGACTTCGCTGGGTGAGCGCTTCCAGTTTTCGGTGGAGAACGCGTAGGCGGTCACGTACGGGATACCCATTTCGATAGCGCCCGCAACAACGTCCAGCAGTGCCGCCTCACCGGCGCGGTGACCCTCGGTGCGGGGCAGGCCGCGTTCGTTCGCCCAGCGTCCATTACCGTCCATGACGACGGCGACGTGCTGCGGAATGAACTTCTTCGGGATCGGCGGCGGGGTTGCCCCGGTGGGGTGTGCGGGCGGGGGTACGGGCTGGGTGCGTGCCATGTGTGCCTTTCTTCCCTGGCGGGTTCTCCCCCGGGGTCGTTTGCCTAGATATGCGCCAGATATAAACCTGGCGTGCTGTTAGCTATTTTACCGTGACACAGTGCGCATGGGCGGGTGCTTCGGGGGTTATTTTGCGTCCTGGTTGGCGCATGTTTGACGCATCGGCGTGCATCTTTTACGATGCAGGAATTTCTGCTTCGAGGGCGCTCGCCGTTTTCAGGGGGTGTTCGAGCAGGTTCTGGGTGGTCTTCAGGTAGAGACCCAGAATTTTGGAGGCGACCGGCACCGGTGCTGCGTCAATAGTCGCCCAGGCGCGCGGATCCGCCGATGCGGTAGCGAGCGCATAGCCGAGCTCTTCGGCACGCAGGCCGGTCAGGGGTGTGTCGGTGGCGGGTGCGCATTGGGGACAGAGGACCGTGTGGTGCCCGTAGGTGTGGGCGGTGTGGAAGGCAATGTACCTGCCGCTTCCGCTTGTAGCGACGGGGATGCTATTGACTACACCAGCATTGTCTGCACCCTGGCTATCGGCGCTGACCAGCGGGTTGCCGCATCGGGTGCAGTTTTCCCCGATGAGCGGCCAGCCAGCGGCGTTCATACTGCGCGCTAGGTAGCGGGTCAGAATCCTCTGCGGCACGTGCTGCCCGTGCGCGAGCGCGGCAAGCGCCCCGTGGGTCAGGGTGTAAATATCGGCGGTGCTGTCGGTGTCTTTGGTGAGTGCTTCTGCCAGTTCGGCGATGGTGGAGGCGCACGTGTACGCATCGTAGTTCGCCATAATGGGTGCGGTGTAGGCGTGCAGGGTTGCCGCCTGGGCGATGGTGTGCAGGTTGGTTCTGCCACGGCTGAAGGACAGGTCGGTGTGCATGAACGGTTCGAGTCGTCCACCGAATTTGGAGGTGGGTTTGCGTACGGCTTTGGCGACGGCGTGGGTGATTCCGCCGTCGCGGGTGAGCATGATGATGATACGGTCGGTTTCGCCGAGTTTTTGGGTGCGGAGGATGAGGGCGGCGTCGCGCCAGGTGCGGGGTTCGCTCACGGGTGTCTCCGTTCTCGGTGCATGCTCGGTGGGTATCAGGCAGGCAGGTTTTCGGTGGGCTTCTCAGTAGACGTTGCACTCAGTAGGCGCTGAGGAGCGGGCGCTTGGTAGGCGCTGCACGGGTGTTGTGGGTACGGTTCGACCCCTGCCTCGTTACCCCGCATAGGGGGTACCGGTCAGGGGTCGGTCCGTAACGTATGGGCGAGGCGCTACTTAGTCCTCGTACTCAATATCGTCGTCGTCTTCATCTTCTTCGTCGTCGACCAGTTCGTCTAGGTCGTCCTCGTCTTCGTCACCGTAGACGCTCAAGGGGGTGACCTCGTTGTGAGCCTCGAAAAGGGCATCTTCGTAGGCTTCGAAGGCGTTGGCGATTTCTACGTACGCCTCATCGACGGCGGGGTCGTGCTCGCCGGTTCGGTTTACGACGGCGGTCAGGTGCGCCTCCAGCGCGTCAAGGAGGCGGGTGAGTTCGGTGCGAGGATCAATGCTCATGCCATTATTCTACTACCTACGCGCCTATGGTGTGCGCCGGGCGGTCATACGGCGGTTTAAACGCGGAACTATGAACGGGCGCGGCAGGTCAATCGGCAGGTAAATTCGGCGCCGCGAAGAGAGCACCAAAGCCAAAGCGGTAAAGCCAGGTTGGTCACGCGAAGCAGCACGCGGCGCATCAAGCCCCGCATAAAAGACCTTACAGACACAGTGAACCCGCCGTCCCCAGCTCCCCCACTCCTCAAGAGAGCAGGTGCCGGGTGCGGCGGGTTCTTCTGTCGGTTAGCTCAGCTTGACGCTGCGCCTACTGAATGTTTGCTTCTTACGGGTCATGAACCCGAGAGAATTAGAAGCCGGGTTTTTAGAAGCCCAGGGAAGCTGCGGATGCGCGGATTGCCTCAGCGGATGCCTTCAGCTGTGCCAGCTCAGCCTCGTTCATGGGAACCTCGAGCACGCGCTGGATGCCCTCACGGTTCACGATGGTGGGCAGGGACAGTGCAACGTCCTTGAAGCCGTACAGCTCGCCTGCAATGGTGGTGGAGACGGGCAGCACTGCGTTCTGGCCGCCGAGGAATGCCTCAGCGATACGTGCACCGGAGATACCGATTGCGTAGTTGGTGGAACCCTTGCCCTCGATAACCTTGTATGCTGCGCGCATAGCTTCGTTTGCCAGCTCTGCACGGACCTCGTCGGTGAAGACGGGCTTACCGTCCTGCTCCCACTCGGTCAGGGGAACCATACCGATGTTTGCTGCAGACCAGACGGGGAACTCGGAGTCGCCGTGCTCGCCAACAACGTTTGCGTGAACGCTCTTGATGGAGACGCCAGCCTTGTTAGCAATCAGCCAACGCAGGCGGGAGGAGTCCAGAACGGTACCGGAGGACAGCACGCGGTTTGCGGGCAGGCCGGTAATCTTCTGAGCCACGATGGTGAGAACGTCACAGGGGTTGGTGACGAGCATGATAATCGCGTTGGGTGCTACGGACAGGATGTTCGGCAGCAGCTTCTCGAGGATTGCGACGTTTGCGCCTGCCAGTTCGAGGCGGGGCTGGCCGGGCTTCTGGCGAGCACCAGCGGTGATGATGACCATGTCGCAGTCGCGCAGCAGTTCGATGTCGTCGCCACCGGTTACGGTTGCTTCGTGTGCGAACATTGCGCCGTGTGCGATGTCCAGTGCTTCAGCGTGTGCGCGCTTGCCGTCGATGTCGTACAGGACGATTTCATCTGCGGAGCCGCGGACCATAGCTGCGTATGCGGTTGCGCTACCGACGCCGCCTGCACCGATGACGCCGAGCTTGGTGGGGTTGTTGACACCGTTCATTGCTGTATGCCCTCTTTTCGTGAGAGTTATCCGTGTGGTGCGAGAGGATTCTCGCGGGGTTTATTAGGAAGCGGGTGTGTGCCTCGGGGGTGAATTTCCTTAGGGTGGGCGTTCTCCCCCGGTGGGCTCGCTTCGTTACTTTCTATTATGCCGCAGATTCTGCGTTTTGTGTTGGATTATTTTGTTTTTCGCGATGGGTCATGGTGACTTTATGGGCTCTTCGGGGTGTTTTTCACTCATAAAACCAAATAATGACGTTCTGACCTTTTGACCAAGCTCACATGTCGCTAAAGTAGCCTTCCACATCTACAGCGCCTCCGGAAGCCTCAAAATCAGCACGGACCGCCTGAGCTAACTCGTCATCAACCAGGAAGTCCAAAGCCACAGAAGCCAACCCGAACGCCGCGTCCAGGGCAGCATCAACCGCCGCCGGAGTATCCGCACAGTGCGCGAACTCCACCGTGTGCATACCGGTACCCTCAGGCGCAATCTGAATGAGCGGGTGAATACCGGGCACACGCAGGCTCACATTACCGAAATCAGTCGAAGCCGCCAGCGTGTCGCTCACCGTACCGGGCGGGTACGGGTGACGGCCCACCGAACGCTGAGCCGAAACCCAACGCTTGAGCAGCGGGCGGTTCGTGCGCACCGGCATGGTCATCGGCGAAGAATCCCAAGTCACCTCCGCACTCACACCAGCCATGAGCGCCGCACCGCGCAGCACCTCCTCAACCCGTCGCGAGAGCGCACGCAGAGTCGGCGCGTGCTTGGAACGGATATTAATGTGCAGGCTCGCGGAGGCAGGAATCAGGTTCGGGGCGTCCCCGCCGTGGTCGATAATCGCGTGGATACGGTCAGAACCGGGAATCTGCTGACGCAACAAACCCAACCCCTGATACGCCAGGTTCGCCGCATCCAGGGCGTTACGACCCATAAACGGGTGCGAGGAAGCGTGCGCACTCACGCCCGTGTAGGTCACGCGACATTCACGGCGACCCAACCACGCCTGATCAGCCACATCGATAAAGTAGGGGTGCACCATAATGGCGGCGTCCACCTGCTCGAACGCGCCGGCGCGCGCCATCAGCTCCTTACCGGCATCGGACTCTTCGGCGGGCGTGCCGTAATAAAGGACCCTGCCGCTGAACGCCTCGGGGCCGGTAGCGAGCGCATCTGCCAGGGCAAGGAAAGCGCCCAGCCCGGATACTGCGATGACGTTGTGGCCGCAGCCGTGACCGATGCCCGGCAGCGCGTCGTATTCGGAAAGAATCGCAATGGTGCGGTGTGTGGCGGGGTCGTAGTCGGCGCTGGTGAGCTCCACCTTGAACGCGGTATCCAGACCGAAGGCGGGGTACTCGATACTGAGGTTCGGGTTACTGAGGTTCGGGCAGGCTTCGCGGACCGCATCAACGAGCGTGCGGGAGGCGAAATACTCCTCGTAGGCAGTCTCAGGATGCGCGTGAATCGCCTTGAGAATTGCGGTCAAAGAGTCTGCGCGGGTGGCGACGGATTCGGCGAGGTCGCGGCGAATATGCGCCAGCCCGCTGTCTTCGTCGAGGCGGTGACCGTGACCCTTTCCGTGACCATGGCGCTCGCCGTGGCTACGTTTCTGCTCGGGCTGACCGTGGTCGGCATGTTCCTGCTCGGGGTGCGCGTGCCCGCGCTTGCGGCGGTGCTCAGCGGCATGCTTACGCTGCTCGGTTTCGAGGGCGAGGATTTCGGAGTACTCGCTACCGCGCACGCAATCAGCGTCGGGCGCGTCGTAGTGGCGGGTTATTGCGGCGGGTCGGTTCGGTGCCGTTCGACCGGAGCTGTCAGAAGTGGGCTGGGTGTGGGCGGCGGTGCCCTGTGCGTTCGCGTCAGTCATGCTTCTACGCTACCGTCTGCGCTCGCCGGGCGCTAGATGCTCGGGCGTGATGGAGTCGAAAACGTCCAAAAAGAAATTTGTGTCACATAAAAGAAAATTTGTATATATCCTAGGAATCTTTGATTCAGTGGAGTAGCGTTAAGCACATGGGAGCGACAATCCAGCCGCACCCATCACCATCCGGCGCTAGCGATGCGAATGCCGGCAGGACAGTTCACAACCGGTCCAAACCATGTCGTTTGGGCCTCTGTCAACACTGTGACAGACCCATGGATGCGAACCGTACCGGCAAGCACACACCGCTGCGAGCGCCACAACCACGCTAAGGAGCTCCATCCCATGAAGGCAGCACGCTTCTACGACCGTAACGACATCCGCATTGAAGACATCCCCGCACCCGAAGCCGCTGCGGGCGAGGTTCTGGTCAAGGTCGCATGGTGCGGTATTTGCGGTACCGACCTGCACGAATACCTGGACGGCCCCATCTTCTGCCCCCAGCACGGTCATCCCCACCCCATTTCTGGTGAGGACTCCCCCGTCACCCTCGGTCACGAATTCTCCGGTGTTGTTGAGGCACTAGGCGAAGGCGTAGACGACCTTGAGGTTGGCGACCACGTTGTCGTCGAGCCCTACATCATTCGTGATGACGTCTACACCGGCCCCGACTCCAAGGACTACCACCTGTCCAAGGACATGAACTTCATCGGCCTGGCAGGTCGCGGTGGCGGTCTGTCCGAGAAGGTTGCTGTCAAGCGCCGCTGGGTTCACAAGATCCCCAACACCATTCCCCTGGACGAGGCTGCACTGATTGAGCCCCTGAGCGTTGGCTACCACGCTGTTGAGCGTGCAGGCGAGTTCGAAGAGGGCGCATTCGCACTGGTGACCGGTGCTGGCCCCATCGGCCTGCTGACCTCCGCAGTTCTGAAGGCTAAGGGCGCTAAGGTTATTATCTCCGAGCTGTCCCCGCTGCGCCGCCAGAAGGCTCTGGACTCCGGCGTTGCTGACTACGCTTTCTCCCCCGCTGAGGTTGACGTTCTGGCTGAGATTCACAAGCTGACCGACGGCCGTGGCGCTGACATCGCGTTCGAGTGCACCTCCGTTCAGCCCGCACTGGACCTGATTCTGGATGCTCTCAAGCCCACCGGCAAGCTCGTTATCGTCTCCATTTGGGGTAAGCCCGCTTCCCTGGATGTTCAGAAGGTTGTGCTCAAGGAGCTCGATATCCGCGGCACCATCGCATACGTGAACTCCCACCCGGAGACCATCAAGCTCGTTGAGTCCGGCAAGATTGACCTCAAGCCCTTCATCACCGGCAAGATCGCTGTGGAAGACCTGATTGACAAGGGCTTCGACACCCTGATCCACCACAACGAGACCGCTGTGAAGATTCTGGTCACCACCGACCCGGAGCGTCTGGCTGAGTAATCTCTTCGAGTGAGACTGCATGATACTGATTCGTTCAGTTTCAGCTGATGCAGCTGTTCTTCTAGCTTCCTTAGCGTAGCTAGTGTGGGGTGAGGCTCCTATCAAGGAGCCTCACCCCACTACTTTTTTGTGTACTTTTTACCGGGCATACTCTACCGGGCATACAAAAATCCCCGGTTCCAAAGAACCGGGGATTATCTGTGCGCGAGGGGGGACTTGAACCCCCACCCTCTAATACGAGGACTAGCACCTCAAGCTAGCGCGTCTGCCTATTCCGCCACCCGCGCAGGTGACTTTCGAACGTTTTCCTTTCGGTGCCGTTCGAAGCAACACGTAATACTATACGGGCTTTCTGAGCACTCCGCAAATCGAAAGAGTATGTTCTGCATCACATATTAGAGGTTGGTTGGTTCCCAACACCCCCGGCGATCTTCTCGCACCTTGAGTAATATGACCGGCACGCCCACTCAACTGCCATATTTTCGGTCATAACGACTAGAATAAAGAGCATGAATAATGAGAACCTCTCCCGCGAAGAAGCCGCAGAACGTTCGGCTCTCATCAGTGTCGACACCTACGACGTGCATGTCGACCTGACTAACGCCAAGGACCCCGAATTCGAGTCCTACCCCACCGTCACCACCGTCCGATTCTCCTGCAACACCCCCGGTGCAGAAACCTTCATCGACTACATCCACCACAGCGTCGACTCCGTTAAGCTCAACGGCACCGAACTGACCTTGGCTGATGTCGTCAACGGCGCACGCATCACCCTGCCCAACCTGCAGGCAGAAAACGTGCTCACCATCCACGGTCGCTCCTACTACTCCCGCTCCGGCGAAGGTATGCACCGCTACTTCGACCCCTCCGACGGTCGCGTCTACCTGTACACCCAGTACGAACCCTCCGACTGCCGCCGAGTCTTCCCGAACTTCGAGCAGCCCGACCTGAAGGCAGTCTTCAACTTCCGCATCACCGCACCCAAGGACTGGGTCGTCAGCTCCAACGGCGTACTCGAAAGCCAGGTCGTAGACCCCACCGACGACTCCATCACCAAGCGAGTCTTCTCCCCCACCGCAAAGATCTCCACCTACATCACCGCAATCGTTGCCGGCGAATACTTCACTGCAACCACCACCTACAAGCCCAAGAGCAAGGTCAACAGCGGTGACATTCCCCTGGTCGTATACTGCCGCCAGTCCCTCAAGCCGCACTTCGACTACGACCACATCTTCAAGGTCACCGAAAACGGCCTGGACTTCTTCCAGGACCTCTTCGACTACCCCTACCCGTACCCCAAGTACGAGCAGGCATTCGTGCCCGAATACAACATCGGCGCAATGGAGAACCCCGGCCTGGTCACCTTCACCGAAGACTACATCTTCGTCTCCGGCGCAACCGAGGACGACCTCGAAGGCCGCACCAACACCATCTGCCACGAAATGGCACACATGTGGTTCGGCGACCTCGTCACCATGAAGTGGTGGGACGACCTGTGGCTCAAGGAATCCTTCGCAGATTTCATGGGCACCCTCGGCGCTAAGGAAGCCAACAACTTCAACGACGCATGGGTCACCTTCGCGAACAACCGCAAGGCATGGGCATACATGCAGGACCAGCTGCCCACCACCCACCCCATCGTCGCTGACATCCCCCACCTGGAAGCAGCATCGCAGAACTTCGACGGCATCACCTACGCAAAGGGCGCATCCGTGCTCAAGCAGCTGGTTGCCTACGTCGGCTTCGACACCTTCATCGAGGCAGCACGCGTGTACTTCAAGCGCTTCGAGTGGGGCAACACCTCCCTGAACGACTTCCTGCAGGTACTCAACGAGGTGTCCGGCCGCGACATGCAGGCATGGGCTAACGCATGGCTGCAGACCTCCGGCGTGTCCGCACTGGGCACCAAGCGCGTCTACGGCAAAGACGGCCAGCTCACCGACCTGATCCTCACCCAGGAACTGCCCGCACAGCAGCCCGCAGGTCTGGGCCGCCCTCACGTGGCAAAGCTGGAAACCTTCGCGCTGACCGACGGCAAGCTCACCTCCACCGGCCTGCTCTCCCTCGAGTACCCGGCAGAGCCCGTCTCCGAGCACCGCGTGGAGCTCACCGAGGAGCAGAAGAAGCTCGTTGGCGAAGCTGACCTGCTCATGCTCAACGCAGAAGACCACACCTACGCCAAGGTCGCCCTGACCGACGAAGACGGCCTGCAGGCAGCTATCGAAGGTGTCTCCACCCTCGAATCCGCACTCTCCCGCGGCCTCATCTGGGGCTCCCTCTGGGAGAACGTGCGCGATGCACGCCTGCCTGTCACCACCTACGTCGACGCAGTCGTACGCAACGTCTCCAAGGAACCGAGCGCATCCCTGCTGGGCACCATGGTCAACAACGCACAGGTCGCTATCGCAACCTTCTCCGCACCCACCGGCCGCGAGCGCCTCTACGACGCTCTCTACGACGCATTCGCAGCCGCACTGGCGCAGGCTAAGCCCGGCTCCGACGAGCAGCTGATTCTGCTGCGCGCCCTGATTTCGGTCTCCACCAACGCGACCAAGGGTGAAGAGCTCTGCCGCGATATTGCCCGCGGTGCTTTCGAAGACACCACCGGCGATATTGCTGACGCAACCGGCATTCCTTACGACCAGAACCTGGGTTGGAGTGCACTGGGTGCGCTCGCAAGTCGCGACCTGGTCACCGTTGAGGATCTGGACCGTGCGGCGAAGTACAGCCCCTCCTCGATTTCTTCGAATGGTTACGCGTACGCGATTGCTGCCCTGCCCTCTGCTGAGCGTAAGGCTGCCGCGTACAAGACCATCATGGAAGACGAGTCGCTATCGAACGACGCTCTGGCTTCGACCATTAACGGTTTTGCTCGCGGTCCGGTTGAGCTGCGTGAGTCCTACTACGACTCCTACTTTGAGGCTCTGCTGCCCATTTGGGCGTCCCGTTCGATTGGTATGGCGACCCGCATTGTGCGTGGCCTGTACCCGAAGGCTCCGTACAACACCGGCTCCACTGAGGGTCTGGGTGTTGAGGGTAACCCCTCCGTTGCGTTGGCTCAGCGTTGGCTGGAGGCGAACCCCGAGGCTCCTTCGGCTCTGCGTCGTCTGGTTCTGGAGGCTCAGGATCACGGCCACCGTTCGATTGTGGCTCAGAAGTTCAACGCCTCCCTGCAGGACTAAGTTGCATGGTTTGAGGGCTTGTGGCGGGGTGTGAGCCGGTATCTAGGCTAGGTTCCGCTCTCCCCCGCTAGGTTCTCTAGCCTCTTTGAGAGACTGCCGTTCGGCACGCTCCCGGTAACGTACCAGGACGTGCCGGGCGGTGGTCTTTTTCTGGCTCATCTATAGAATTCATAGCGGCGGTATGCCGTCCAAATATTTCCCTCATACAGTGGTTCACATACTGACAAGGGCACTTATTACCGGGGCAGTTTCACCAGGGCACAAAACTATATGCACCCGGTGCTAAAAGACAGATAAATGTCACCCGTTTTTGTGAGCTGTCCACCCTGAAAGCATGAGAGAATAGACTAGGTATCCGCTCGCTTAGACATATCAGAAGGAGTTTTCAGTGGTCGATTACGCACTCGGTGACCGCGGTAGCGTTAACATCGTCACCGATGATTACTACGAAGCAGAAACCCTCCAAATCTTTGAGGAACTGCACATCGACCGTGAACGTATCTGGTACGGTGAAGCGCGCCTCGTTCCCGAACCGGATAACCCCTACGAGCCCAATAGCATTGCCGTCTACATTGACGAATTCAAGGTAGGCCGCATGAGCGCGGCAGACTCCGCCGCGTACTGGGATTCCATTACCCGCGTGGTCGCCTCCGGCTACGAGCCCATCGCGCACCTGCAGCTTTCCGCCGTTGCCGTGCGTGCTGAAGGCGGCGGTATGCACGTGAAGAGCACCGGTGTGCTCTCCCTGTCCGCACCCGGCTCTCTCTTCCCCCTCAACGACGCACCGACCCGCGCGACCCTGCTGCCCCAGGGCCCGTCGATGAAGGTGCTCGACGAGAAGGAACACTCCGAATACCTGCACAGCATCCTGCCGCCCAGCGGTGAAGGCCGCGTGATCCTGACCCTGGAAGCGAACCAGCTCAAGACCTCCGACGGCCGTTTCGTTGACAGTGTTGAGGTGCGCCACGACCGCAAGCTTGTGGGCCGCCTGAGCACCCAGATGTCTGAGCAGCTGACACCTGTCATCCGTTACGCTTTTGAGAACGACCGCCTCACCAGCGCGTGGGGCACTATTCGCGGTAACACCCTCGAGCTGTCCCTGACCGTTCAGGCTGCGCGCCCCGCCGATATTCCGCAGGAATGGTACGAGACTCTACCCAATAACGTTCCGGCTCTGCTGCCCGTTGGTGAAGAGTACGATGTGCCCGCCGCGTTCGTACCCACCGAAGGCGAACGCCACTACCTGGAATCCTCCGCACAGCAGGCGCCGAAGAGGCGCCGCGGTTTCATTAGCTCCCTGACCGGCGGTTCCGTTGCCTCTGAGCCAACCCATCATGAGCCCGCCACCGAGAAGTCGATCATCGAGTACAGCCTGGAAGAAGAGGAATACTACGAGCCGAACGAGCGTGAACGCCTGCTGAACCTGGTCAAGGGTGCAGGCCTCGCCGTTCTGGTCGCCGGTCTGATCTCGATGCTGTGGACCCCGATGCTCGGCATCCTCATCGCTATCCTGGGTGGCGCTGTTGCGGCTGTGGCATTCTACTTCGGCCGTCAGCCCTACTACGATGACTACGAAGCCTACGACGACGAGTACGAGGACGAAGAGACTACCGAAGAAGAGGAAAAGCCTGAATCGAAGGCATAAGCTCTCCCCTCAGAACATACGCACAAAGGGCGGCTACCCACCATCACGGTGAGGTAGCCGCCCTTTCACGTACCCGGTTTCTCCAGAAACGGATTAACCTGGAACAGTTAACCCGAAACGGTTAAACGCTGCGGGGGTGAAAGCTCATACAAGCTTTCACCCCCGCGAGGAGTCAGATTTTAATCCTGGCCGTAAGTAGCCATGAACTGATCCATGCTGTCATGCTGCAAAGCATAGGACAGGTTAGCGTTCGCAGCCTGGTTCACGATAACAATCGACTGACCGTCGTAGGACCAGCCGGGGCCTGCGTTCGGCAGGGTGGTCATGCGCATCGTGGTGTCACCGCTGGTCAGCACCGGAGCCGCAATCTGAGCAATCTGAGCAGCGTTCAGGCCGGAGTCCACACGCATATATCCAGCAATAGACTCAACAGCAGACTGGAAAGAGCCCACATTATCCAGTGCACCCTTAGACTTCATCGTGCTGTACAAACCGCGCAGGAACGCACGCTGGTTACGAACACGCTGGTAGTCACCATCAGCAAACTGGTAACGCGCACGCACGAAGGCAAGTGCCGCACCGCCGTCCATATGCTGCATACCCTGCTTGAAGGACCAAATGTTGATGTCGAAGTTGAAGGGGACCTGAACATCCACACCACCGACCGAGTTCACCAGAGCCTTGAAGCCTTCGAACTCAATCTCAGCCACGTGATCGATCTTGATACCCAGCAGGTTCTCAACGGTTGCCACCTGCAGAGAAATACCGCCGTAGTTCAGTGCGGCATTAATCTTTGCCGCGCCGTAGCCGGGGATGTTCACCCAGGTATCACGCATAATCGAGACCAGGTACACGCCCTTACCATCAGCAGGGATGTGAGCAAGCATGATGCTATCTGCACGGGAGCCGCTCACCTGAGCTGCTTCAGAACCGGAACGAGTATCGCTACCGAGCAGCAGGATGTTCTTACCGGGTCCCTTAATGACGCCGTAATTGTATCCATTGTCCAGGATGCCGTCGCCGTCCTTATCGTGCTCGCTCGCGTTAGCTGCAAGAGCCGCAGCGGCATCGGAGCCGTTCTCACCGCTAGCGTTGGTGCCGTTCTTGCCGGTATCCGAGTTGGTGACGGTCGGAGCCTTCAGCTCCGTCACGTTGAGCTTCTTAGCCTCGCCAAGCTGCTCCTTAATTTTGCTGAGGTCTTCATCCACCTTAGTGATGGAGTCAAACTTCTCGGTCTTGCTATCCCAGGTGTGGCCAGCACGCCAAATAAAGAAACCAATACCGAGGGTAATAACCAGCAGAAGAATCAGCAGGATCAGCAGAATACGCTTGACCCATTTCTTCTTCTGCGACGGTTCAGAGTGAGCGTCGCTCATTAAGTTGTCCTTTGTTTGAGGTGGTGATACGCGAGGCGCGCAACGCATCCAGCGAAGTCTCTAGAATGCAGAGAGCCGGAAAATACCCGCCCGATACGGGGCGGCGCTGGAGGGCACAGAAAATGCACAGCTCGCAAAATACTTACTCATTGTAACGCCGTCAGCCGGTCTACGCACCGGCGAACGAAAGGTTTTACATTACAACTTTCCTCACGTTTGGGCGAATATTGCAGCTCTCACCATAAAACGCGCAATGCCCCGCCTCCCTGAAAACCAAGGAGAACGGGGCATTGATTTCGCTAAAAAGCAAAAGTGGGAAAGAAGATTTACTTCTTGCCGAAGTTGCCGAAGCGTGCGTTGAAGCGCTCGACGCGACCTGCGGAGTCCATGATGCGCTGCTTACCGGTGTAGAACGGGTGCGACTCGGACGAGATTTCAACCTCGACGATCGGGTACTCGTTGCCGTCTTCCCACTTCTCGGTCTTGTCCGAGGTCATGGTGGAACGGGTCAGGAAGACCTTGCCGGATGCGAGGTCGCGGAACAGAACCAGGTTGTAGTCCGGGTGGATTTCTGCCTTCATTGATTACCTTCTTCTGCTACTGGATTTTGCCAGTAGCCCTTATATAGATGGAGTAGGTTTTTCGATGTGCAGCTATCGAGAAAATCTCAGAGCGCATCACCATTGTGCCCGCATAGGGCGCGCACAACCCATTAAGGGTACCACCTTCACGGATTAAATCCCAGTACGTTCCCTCACAGGCACCAACCGACACGCCGCAAGGGCACCCAAAGAAGGCACTTACGCGGGTTAGGGACCAGGTTAGACCTCGGGTTATGAACGCGGGCGGGTCTCCCAGAACGCCACGGCGCTCGCCGCCGCAACATTCAAAGAATCCACACCGTGCGACATCGGAATCATCACCGTATCGTCACACGCCGCCAAGGTGCGGGGCGACAGGCCGTGCCCCTCCGTGCCCAGAATCAGCGCCAGCTTCTCATCCCGGCGGGCAGACAGCTCCTCCAGGGTCAGCGAGTCCTCCTCCAAAGCCAACGCCGCGCTCTTAAAGCCCAGCTCGTGCAGGGTCTGCAGATCAGCAGGCCACGACTCCAGGCGAGCCCACGGCACCTGAAAAACAGTACCCATCGACACGCGAATCGAGCGGCGATACAGCGGATCAGCGCACCGCGGAGTCACCAGCACAGCATCCACGTTCAGCGCGGCAGCCGAACGGAAAATAGCGCCCACATTCGTGTGGTCCACAATATCTTCCAAAATCGCCACGCGAGAGGCACCCTGCAGCAACTGTTCCAGAGGCTGCGGCTCCGGACGAGCCATCGCCGCCAACGCGCCACGATGCAGATGAAAACCGGTCACCTGCTCCAGCTGCTCCTCACTGCCCACATACGCGGGAGTGTCAGGATGGGCGCGCAGAACATCCACCAAATCATCAGCCCACTTCTCACTCATCAGGAAAGAAACGGGCTGATGACCGGCAGCGAGCGCACGACGAATCACCTTCGAGGACTCCGCAATGTAAATACCCCACTGCGGCTCCATGGCGCTACGGAGCTTCACATCGGTCAGCTGCGTGTAGTAGCGCAAAGCCTGCTCGGGTGCCTGCGCCAGAGCCGTGACCGACTCGATGGCGTAGACACGCTCGGCACGCTCAGCGATCTGTTCGGCGCTCAGCTGCTTCGGGGCACGGCTCATGCGCGCTTGAACGCGGAGTAACGACCCGCAGAGGTGACGGTCAGAGCTAGGTCCATGTCGTAGGTTGCTGCGAGGTTCGCCTCGGTAATGGTGGACAGGATCGGGCCGGCAGCAACCACGCCGCCGTCACGGATCAGCAGGGCGTGGGTGAAGCCCGCCGGGATTTCCTCGAGGTGGTGGGTGATGAGCACGGTAGCCGGTGCGTAGGGGTCAGCGGCAAGTGCGGTCAGACGCTCGACCAGGTCCTCACGGCCGGAGATGTCCATACCTGCGCCGGGCTCGTCCAGCAGCAGCATTTCCGGGTCGGTCATGAGGGCACGGGCAATCAGCGCACGCTTGCGTTCGCCATCGGAGAGGGATCCGAAGGTGCGGTCAGCGAGGGTGTCGACACCCCATTCAGCCAGCAGTTCGGTGGCACGCTCGTCGTCCATGACGTCGTATTCTTCCTTCCAACGACCGGACACAGCGTACGCTGCGGTCACGACAACGTCGGAAACCTTCTCGTTGGCGGGAATCTGGGTTGCCGAAGCACCGGAGGACAGACCAATGCGCGGGCGCAGGTCGAACACGTCAACAGCGCCGAGGGTCTCGTCAAGGATTTCAACCTCGCCGCTGGTCGGGTGCAGGCGAGCTGCCGCAATCGAAAGCAGAGTGGACTTACCGGCGCCGTTGGGGCCCAGAACAACCCAGCGTTCACCTTCGTTCACAGTCCAGGAAACGTCGTTGAGAATCTTGCGGCCGCCGCGAATCACGGAGACATTCTGAAGGTTGAGTACGGTGCTCATGGTTCTTCTTCCAGTGAGTTAGATGGATGGGATGCGCCCCCCTACCTCGCAACCTAGCCTGGTTGCCGGTGCAGTGAGCGCATAGTGCGCGGGTACCCCACATTGGGTTCCTCGCGCAAAGAATAAGGGGCTACAGGTGCCGCCACGGAAGGCGTGAGCGCATCCGTAACGGCACCTAAAGCAACAGAGTATTAGTCGATGAAGCCGCGTGCGCCACCGACCAGCTCAACGTGGCCGGTCTCAACGTCTGCGGTGACCATCTTCGCGATTTCCTGCGCGAACTCGTTGACGGTGTAGAGCTTGCCGGCGGTTTCGCGGCGCTGCTCAATAGCGCCGGGGTGCAGGCGGTTCAGCAGGGTTGCGGTAACGGTGCCTTCAATCATGTCAGCGGAGACCACGACCAGGGAGATACCCTTCTCGGAGAGTGCGGGGATCTCGGCGATCAGTGCGTCTTCACCGGCGCGCTTGGACTCTGCGACGGGCTTGTACTCGTCCATGGTCTCAACCTCGCGGATGAAGTGCGCCTGGTGGCTGGTCACGAACACGATGCGTGCGCCTTCGGGCATCTTCTCTGCAGCCAGGCGTGCCAGGTTCAGCTGTGCGTCACGGTTCAGGCGCATTGCGTAGTCTTCGCCCATGCCGGTTTCCATGCCGCCCGAAGCGTTCAGAATCAGGTAGTCCAGGGAACCGAAGGTCTCCACCGCGGTGTTGACGAGGTTCTGCAGGTCCTCGCTGTTGGTCACGTCAGCCTGCACTGCGATTGCCTTGCCGCCAGCCTCTTCAATAGCCTTGACAATCTTGTTTGCGCGCGGTGCCTTGGAACGGTAGTTCACCACAATGTTCGCGCCCTCAGCAGCGAGAATCTGTGCGGTGTCTGCGCCAACGCCGCGGGAGGAGCCGGTAATGATGATGGTCTTGCCGGTCAGCTGTGCCATAGTTTTATGTCCTTAAGTCTAGAAAGGGTGCGCCCACGCTCGGGCGCTTCGTGCAGTCCGTACGGGGTGGGGTTAGTGACCCATGCCCAGGCCGCCATCAACGGGGATGACAGCGCCAGAAATGTAGCTAGCCTCATCGGATGCGAGCCAGCGAATCACGCGAGCGACCTCTTCCGCCTCCGCGAAACGACCAGCAGGGATGGACGCCAGGTAGTTCTTCTTGGTCTCTTCGGGCAGAACCTCGGTCATTGCGGTGTTAATGAAGCCCGGTGCCACCACGTTAGCGGTGATGTTACGGCCGCCCAGCTCACGGGTGATGGAGCGCGCCATACCGACCAGTGCAGCCTTGGACGCGGAGTAGTTGACCTGGCCGGGGGAACCGTACAGACCCACCACGGAGGAAACCAGGATGATGCGGCCGCGCTTGAGCTTCAGCATGCCCTTGATGGCGCGCTGAACCACGCGGAAAGAACCGGTGAGGTTGGTGTCGACCACGTCGGTGAAGTCGGATTCCTTCATGCGCATCAGCAGCATGTCGCGGGTGATACCTGCGTTGGCGACCAGCACCTCCACGGGGCCGAACTCTGCTTCAATTTCCTTGAATGCTTCGTTAATGCTGTCGGCATCGCGTACATCTGCCTTGACGGCGAAAAATTCTTCGGGGGCTTCACCGCTACGGTAGGTGATGCAGACGTTGTGTCCCGCTGCCTGGAATTCCTTGGCAATTTCGTAGCCGATGCCTCGGTTGCCGCCGGTGACCAGCACGGTCTTGGGAGTGTTCTCGCTCATGAGCTTCCTTGATGAGTCGACCCCTCACGATCAGAGCCGATGCAGCGGCTACGCGGTTGGGGTGTGGACGGATGGACAGACAAACCCTATTTTACCGCGTTTTAGCGCAAAGGTGCCGCAGGCTACACTCCACTCTTGAACACTGAACACCTGCTCCCCTTCTTTTACAAGCCTCATCGGGCGCGTACACTAGCTGAAGCGGAACAGCCCGCACCCCTTTTCTGCCCGGTCGCGCGGGCACGGAATAACACCGCACGTCGAGGCGCAATAGTAAGGATAAGAAGACATGGATCTGCTCGGTTCACTTTCTCAGGATGCACAACCCGAGTACGCCAAGTGCTCCCGCAAGGGCTGCCAGCAGGCGGCGGAATTTCAGCTGCTCTGGAACAACCCGAAGGTGCACACCCCCGAGCGCCGCAAGATTTGGTTGGCGTGCTCCGAGCACGTGGGCTGGCTGGAGAACTACCTGCGCGAGCGCGAGTTCTGGAAGCAGACTCTGCCCTTTGAGGGGTAGTGCCACTTGAGAGGTGACGCCGCTTGAGAGGTGACGCCGCTTGAGGTGGTGCCGCTTGAGGGATAACCCAGCCTATCGAAAGTAATTTCGATATATGCTATATTTGTTCTAATAAAGTTCAGGCACCCCAACCCCGTACCTCAAGGAGGCACCTCCCCATGATGGGCTATTCGCATACTGTCAGCGCCGCAGCTGGCTGGCTAGTGCTCGTCGAGACGGGAGTGGTGCAGGTTCCAGACACCCCCACCCTCATCGTGACCACCCTGGCGTGTGCCGGTGCGGGTATGCTACCGGATATTGACCACCACAACGGCAGTATCGCCAACTCCATCCCGCCCATTTCACGCTGGGTAGCACGCATTGTCGGGGCGGTCAGCGGCGGGCACCGCAAGGGAACGCACTCCATTTTGGGCCTGGTAGCTTTCTGGGCAATTGCCTATTTCAGCGCCAACCTGAGCTACAACGGAATCCCCTGGGCCTCACTGCTTCTTGCCGCATTCTCGGGCGGTCTGGCATTGCGCGTGCTCGGCGCACCGGGTGGATGGATTGGTGCCGTCGCCCTCGGGTACGCCGCCTACACGACTGATTCACTGGCGCTGCTCCCCTGGGCTATTTCGGTCGGCGCGACCATTCACCTGATTGGCGACCTGCTGACAACCCGCGGACTGCTGCCCCTCTACCCCATTGTTATCAAACCCCTGGTGGCATCCCCCCTATGGAAAAAGAGCGGCTACATGGCACTGCCGATCCTGGGTGATGCTGGCAGCGTACGCGAGAAGGCACTTGTTCTAGCACTGACCGGGTACGTCGCCTGGTATGCGGCAGCCATGATGGGCTTTACCGAATACCCTCTGCAAATGTTCGGACTGGGTATTCACGCCGCATAACGTGCCGCATAACTAAATTCTACTGAGGACAGCGAAGCGCCCCGTCACTTCCCTACGGAAGCGACGGGGCGCTTTTCTAATCCTTATCCCGACCTATCGGGGTGAGAGATTAAGCGTCCTGGATGGGCCAGAAGACGTCAACCTCAACGTTCTCTTCACCGGAGGTGGGGTACTTCTCGAACTCAGTGTTGTGCATTGGCAGTTCTCCTTCGTGAGCGGGCGGGAATCTCTTCTCCCCCGCGTTAGCTCACCATCGGTAGTGAGCCCTAATGTTTCGCATTTGCGTCCTCGCAATGGCGGGAACAGTTATAAGTCTACGCCCCACGCATGTTGTGTTTCTACCATTTTTCCCACAATGTATGTAGAGACACATGAAAAATTCGAAAATCCCACACAGACCCCCTGAAATATCGCCTGAGAGCTTTTCTTTACCTCAGAAAAACCCACAAGACAACATTATTTCCCGTCAAATACGCCGCAAGTTTCGTGTGTCAGAACCCACAGTTCCCATGCACAGGAACGCAATAACAGCACACACGCTCAGAAAACAATACAACCCCACGGGTCAGGTCACATTTTTCCGCACTATTCACGAGAAAAAATACCGGCAATATCTCCGCAACACATTTTCAGAACACAAAAATACGCCCTGGACAATACGCCACAAACAATACGCCCCGAACAATAAAACAACGCGCAATACATGCAAAGAGGCCCCGGCGCCACACGGCACCGGAGCCTCCCCATGCTTTGATGTTCAGCGAATATTGCTTACGCCAGCGAAATCAGATCCTGGTAATCCTTCGACCACAAATCCTCCACCGCATCCGGCAGAAGCAGCACACGCTCAGGATCCAGCGCCTCCACGGCACCCTCATCGTGAGAAACCATCACGATAGCGCCCTGGTACGCCTTCAACGCGTTCAGAATCTCCTCACGCGAGGCGGGGTCCAGGTTGTTGGTCGGCTCATCGAGCAGCAGCACGTTCGCGCTCGATGCCACCAGGGTCGCCAGGGACAGACGGGTCTTCTCGCCGCCGGAAAGCACACCGGCAGGCTTATCCACGTCATCACCGGAGAACAGGAACGAACCCAGAATCGTGCGCACGCGGGTGTCGTCCAGATCCGGCGCGGCAGACTTCATGTTCTCAAAGACAGTGCGGTCACCATCAAGAATTTCGTGTTCCTGCGCAAAATAGCCCAGCTTCGCGCCGTGACCGTACACAACCTCACCAGTATCAGGCTCGGTGGAACCAGCCAGCATGCGCAGCAGAGTGGTCTTACCGGCACCGTTCAGGCCCAGCACCACCACGCGCGAACCGCGGTCAATCGCCAAATCAACGTCCGTGAAAATCTCCAGAGAGCCATAGGACTTCGACAGGCCCTGGGCAGAGAGCGGAGTCTTACCGCACGGCGCCGGATCCGGGAAGCGAATCGCCGCAACCTTATCGCTCTGACGCTCATCCTCCAGACCGCGCAGAAGCTTCTCAGCACGCTTAATCATCTGCTGAGCAGCAACAGCCTTCGTCGCCTTCGCGCGCATCTTATTCGCCTGCTCCATCAGAGCATTCGCCTTCTTCTGCGCATTCGCACGCTCACGCTTGCGGCGGTGCTCATCCTGCTCACGCTGAGTCAGGTAATTCTTCCAGCCCATGTTGTACTGGTCAATCACGCAGCGGTTCGCGTCCAGGTAGAAGACGCGGTTGACGACCAGCTCCATCAGGTCAACATCGTGGCTAATGACCATCAGGCCGCCCGAGAAGTTCTTCAAGAAGTCACGCAGCCACAGAATCGAGTCGGCGTCCAGGTGGTTGGTCGGCTCATCCAGCAGCATGGTGTCCGCATTGGAGAAGAGAATACGCGCCAGCTCCACGCGGCGACGCTGACCACCCGACAGAGTAGACAGCGGCTGGGCGAGCACACGCTCGGGCAGGTCCAGGTTGGAGGTGATGACCGCCGCCTCCGACTCAGCCGCGTAGCCGCCACCGGCAATAAACTCAGCCTCAAGACGGTCGTAGCGGCGCATACCCTTAGCGCGCACCGCCGGGTCCTCACTCGCCATATCGTCCTGCGCCTGACGCATCTTGCGCGCCACGCCGTCCAGGCCACGCGCCGAAAGGATACGGTCACGCGCCAGCTGGCTCATGTCGTCCACCTTCGGGTCCTGCGGAAGGTAACCGATAGTGCCGCTGCGGGTCACCGTACCGTCAGCGGGCAGGGTCAGACCGGCAAGCACCTTAGTCATAGTGGTCTTGCCGGCACCGTTACGGCCCACGAGACCAATCTTGTCACCCTTATCAATGCGGAAGGTGACCTCTTCCATGAGCAGGCGCGCGCCTGCACGCAATTCGAGGTTCTGTACAGCAATCATGGGTGCCTTTCCGGATGGCGGTCTGGTGTGTGGGTTGATAGTGCTCGGTAGGCGGGATTCGCCGGGTTAGAAGCGGCGAGCGCGCAGAGCACCTCATCAATTTTAGTGCAGGTGTGCCGAGTGCGCATGTGGGGCACCTTTTGTTTTTGTGGTGTGCGGTGTACTATACATACCGAACACCATTCATAGAACATTGTTCAAAACTGGGTTGTGACAAGCAGTCAACCACCGCCACCCTCAACTCTGTAGAAAAATCTACAGAGCAATACGTATCAAAGGAGTACCACCCCAATGACCGATTCCGTGCGCGAATCAGCCCAGGCACCGCAGGCAACCCAGGCACCGCGCCGTAACGTAGCGGCAAAGACCTCCCTTGCCACCGATCTCTCCCTCATCGCAGTGTTCGCGGGCTTCATCGCCGCGCTCGCCATCATGCCCGCCGTCAGCTTGGGCGGCGTTGCGGTTCCCTTCACCTTCCAGACCCTCGGCATTTACATCACCGCACAGGTGCTCGGCGGCAAGCGTGCCACCGCCTCCGTAGCGCTGTACCTGCTGGTTGGTTTCGCTGGCCTGCCCATCTTCGCTAAGGGCGGCGCCGGTTTGGGTACGCTCGCCTCCCCGAGTGCCGGCTACCTGCTCGGCTTCCTGCCCTTCGCCGCTATTGCCGGTACCCTCGCCTACCTGTTCACCCGCAACACCCGTTCGGTTGGTGCGACCTTCCTCATGGCTCTGGTCGCGAACTTCTGCGGTTTTGTGGTTCTGACCGCCTGCGGTATCGCCGGTATGATGGTGAACGCCCACATGACTTTTGACGCCGCGTTCAGCGCGGCAATGGTATTCGTTCCCTGGGATCTGGTGAAGTCCACGATCGCGGTTCTGGTTGGTCTGTCGGTACGCCGCGCCTTCCCGTCCCTGGCTTCTGCCCAGCGTTAAAGGCACACGATGTGCCACACGAGAGGATAGCTATGTTTTTTCGCCGCTCCACGCGCCAGCCTGCACCGCAGCAGGTGCAGGGCGAGCAGGCGGTGAGCGCCTCTACCAGCATGCCCGCCCTTGAGCTTGAATCGGTGAGTGTTTTCACCGAGCTGCCCGAAGGCGGGCATCGCCGTATCCTCAAGGATGTAAGCCTGCGGTTCACGGCGAAGCGCACCGCGGTGCTGGGCCTGAACGGTAGCGGCAAGTCGACCCTGCTAGGGCTTTTTAACGGGCTCACCCACCCGGATGAAGGTATTGTGCGCGTGAACGGCGTCGACACCCTGGAGGCACCGAGCCGTGGCTCGCAGAGCACTCGCGGTAATTCCCATGGCGCTCGCGGTAATTCGCAGGGCGCTTTTGAGGGTGTGGGCATGCTCTTTGCCCAGCCGGAGGCGCAGCTGATTATGCCCACCGTTGCCGAAGATATTGACCTGAGCCTGCGCCGTGCCGCAGCCGTTGAAGGTAGCACCCTCAGCGGTGAGCAGCGCCGCGAACGGATTCGTGAACTGCTCCGCGAACGCGGCCTCGAGCACCTGGAGAACCAGAGCGTTTTCACCCTCTCAGGAGGCGAAAAGCAGCTGGTCGCTCTCACCAGCGTGCTGGCGGCGCGCCCGCAGATTCTTCTGCTCGATGAGCCGACCACCCTGCTGGATTTGCGTAATCGCGCGCGGCTACTCAAGCATTTGGAGTCGCTGGATCAGATGCTGGTGCTCAGCACGCACGACCTGGATTTGGCGGCGTCCTGCGATGAAGCCGTGATTATTCATGACGGTCGTTTGCTCGCCCAGGGGGATGCGGCGCAGCTGGTTCAGCAGTACCGCACGTGGTGTGCCGAGGGGTTCCCGAATGAAGGCGCCGATATCGAAGATGCAGGCGACAGCACGGACACTGCAGGAGGCGCGCATGGGCGCTAACACGCCGCGCGTGAATCCTCGCCCCGCCGGCCAGGGCTCGGATTTCATCCCCGGTACTCTGCTGGTGGGTTTCTACCAGCCGTTGAACACGCCGGTGCATCGGGCGCCGCTGTGGTTCAAGGGCACGCTCTTCTTTGGGTTGTTTCTGCTGTTGGCGGTGACCAGCTGGCAGGTGGCGCTGGTGGCTTTGGTTGCCTCCACGTTCTGCGCGTTGTGGGCTGGTGTGCCTGCCTCCCAGCTGTGGCTGGTGGTTCGCACGCTGTCTCTGCTGCTACTGATTATGGTCGGCTATTACGTGTTTACGGGTCAGTACGCCTCCGGCGCGGATGCTATCGCGACTATGCTGACGGCTTTTTATGCGTCCCGCGCTCTGCTGGTGAGCACTCCCCTGCCGGTTCTGATTGACGGCTTTGTGAGGCTGTGTTCGCCGCTACGTTTCGTTGGTCTTTCCCCAGAGCGTCTGGGTCTGCTGATTGCGTTGATGATCCGGTCAATTCCGGCGCTCATGGACCGTTGGGGTGCGTTGCGCAGGGCGGCGGTGGCGCGTAACCTGCCCAAGCGCATGTATTGGCGGCTGCTGATTCCGTGGGTGGTGCAGGCGGTTGATTACGCGACGGCGACCGCTCGTGCTTTGCGGGCGCGGCACGTGGACGAGCTGAACTAGCGCAGATACGCGAGAGGGGCGGGGTGAACCGTGTAGGTTCATCCCGCCCCTTCGCTTTAACTCGCCTAGCTAGGCTGGTTTAGGGCGTTTCAATGAGGAGCACCGCCGGGAGCTGCTCCCACCACAGGTACCAGTCGTGCTGACCGTAGAGCGCCTCCACGAGCTTGTCGAAGCCGCGGTAGACACGCACCGGCATCGCCGAGGAAACCATCGTGTGCTCGACCGCCAGGATTTCGGCGTCGCGGCGGGTTGTGACCGGCACCGGCGTGTAGAACTCGATAAAGTCTGAGGCGATAACAGCCGGGTAGGCGTCGTCGCGTTCAAACCAGTAGCGGGCAATGGACAGCATCGCCTCGGGGCTGGGACTGGAATCCCACCCGCCAAAGGGCAGGTAGGCGAACACCCCGGATGCGTTCCGCAGCGGCAGGTCCATGATGAGCAGTTCCGCGGCGCTGTCAATGTCGGTGGCCTTAACCTTCTCATTGATGATGCCGGCGGTCAGTTCGAAGGGGTACTCCGCTTTCAGGGGCGTGCCAATATCGTCTTCGCCGAGTTCGCCGTTCTCCATGAGGCGGCGGTAGGTCTGCAGGTAGGTGCTCTCGTTCAGGTGCCGGAACGCCTCGTGCGCGGCGACTTCTACACCGACTTGATCCAGGTAACGATGCTGGTCGGTGATGAGCTCGTGTGCGTACCGCTTGACGGTGTCGGCGGTGATGTCCTGTACTGGGGTTGAGGTACGTAGGGAGACGTTATTCTCAATGGTTCCGAGCAGGGTCGGGTCGAGGGCAACCACGATGGGGGTTGTTCCCCGGTTCTTGCCCTCGTAGAGGTGTTCGAGGTATCGCCGGTTAAGTTCGGCTCGTGGGGCGCCGTGGCGGATTCGCTCGTGTGGGTAGGGATACAAAGCGACGAAGCGCTCGTAGAGCTCTGCCATGGTGTTCTCCGATGTTTGGTTGCCCCCAGTTTATCGCGTATTTTCGCACAAAAATCCGGGTTTTTGGATGTTTTAGCAGGGCACGGAGGGCGTGTAATTTTTTCGTTTGATGAGTGTGTATCGGTGTGTGCTAAACACGCTTAAACTGCCTTTGTGTTGGGCGGTTTGAGCACCTGTTTTCGCCAGAAAAAGTTAGAAATTTTTTTGCCACCATATGAGATTTTGGGCGAGTTACACCGGGCGGCGCCAAAGGGTGCGGCAGACACTTTCGCGGTGGTGCGGGGCGCCTCCTGCGGGTCGGTATCCGCTGCAGAACTCTGGTAGAACAGGCACCAAGTTTATGATTTGCAGACATAAAGCACCCTATTTTCTTCTTCGGCGCGTCATATTTGACGTATTAAGGGTGTTTCGGGCGAGTTCCGCCACCGCAGCCCCACAGCTGGCGTAGAGTGTTGGTACCAGCTACCACCCGTGCCGCGTTGGTGCGGAAAACGTCGCTGAGACCATCAACTCGCAGGAGTTCAAACCAACGGAGGTTCTCATGTCGAATAACTACTACAAAGAGATGGTTCGCCTGGCAGACAGCATCGCTGATAAGGCGCATGAGGGGCAGACTGACCGTAACGGCTGGCCCTACATCTCCCACCCTCGCCGTGTGGCTCTTGGGGTACGTAAGCTTGCGTGTGAGT
Source organism: Rothia sp. HMSC061C12 (assembly GCF_001815755.1). Classification (NCBI taxonomy): domain Bacteria; kingdom Bacillati; phylum Actinomycetota; class Actinomycetes; order Micrococcales; family Micrococcaceae; genus Rothia; species Rothia sp. HMSC061C12. Next base: position 231,494 of record NZ_KV821867.1, on the reverse strand, counting down.
TGGCTGCCGCGACTCACCCTGATATTTCTTTGGAGGAGCTGAAGGCTGAAGCGCAGATCGTGGCGCTGCTGCATGACACGGTGGAGGATACCGGCGTTTCCCTCGCATATCTGGCTCGTCACTTCTCGGCGCGTATTGTGGATGCGATTGAGGCCTTGACCCGCCGCCCGGGTGAGTCGCGTGAGTCGTATCTGAGCCGGGTGCGTGTGAATGATTTGGCTCGTCTGGTGAAGCTTGCCGATATTGCGGATAATACTGACCCGCAGCGTTTGGCACTTCTGGAGGAACCGACTCGTACCTGCCTCATGATCAAGTATGAGCACTCGCTGAAGCTGCTGCACCTGAACGACTAGGTTCAGCGCTAACCGAAAATAGAAGCCGCCCGGTATGGATTGTGTTCCATGCCGGGCGGCTTCTATGAATCATCTATTGAATTAGCTCAGGTGAGAGACTGCGTAATCAGCTTCTTCCTCGGTGAAACCTTCAACGGAAGAAGTCAGCTGAGAACGGATTGCTTCAGGAGACATGTTCATCGTCTTCTGGTAGCTCTTTGCGCTCTCCAGGGCATTTGCGTTCCAGTCAGCCTTCATATTGTCCACAGCATACTGAGCAGCTTCAGGAGTGAACTTTTCGAATTCACTGGTGAGCTGGTCGTAGATACGCTGCTTGGACATGTGCATGGTGCGAGAATAAGACTCCGCCTTCTTCAAAGCAGACTTATATTCAGTGGGAACGCTGTTATCATTCTGCTTTGCGTTGGATTCCGCCCCAGCTACGGGAGAGGATTCAGTACCAGTTTTCTGAGAAGCCTCAGTAGTAGCAGCAGAAGAATCAGCAGCTGCAGAAGATGAAGAAGCGCTCGCACTCGTAGACTTGCTGGAGCCGCCGCCCATCATCGAAGCGCAACCGCCAAGAAGAACAAGAATAACGAGAGTGATAAACCACCAACGGAGGTAGAAAGGCTTCTTCTTAACGTAGACAGAACCGTCCGCGGCAATAATCTTTTGTGCCATGATTTCCTTTCGGCATCCTCAAGCAACCATTGCATAAGGAGCCTAAATATGATGTGAGTGTATGATTCACAAGGAAATATACTTGACCCCCCCCCCCCCCATTGTCAAAG
>NZ_KV821867.1:194565-230271 GCF_001815755.1 Rothia sp. HMSC061C12 | reverse complement strand
CCCCCCCCCCCCATTGTCAAAGTGGCAAAAATTGGCGTTGCTCAGAACAAGCATTCACTGCTCGCATATCTGATATCGCATAAAAATGCCCGCCCGGTGCCGAAGGCATACACCTTCCGCACCGGGCGGGTACTTTATTTGCGGTCAGGAGCTTAGATGTTGAAGCCCAGCGCGCGCATCATATCGCGGCCGTCCTCAGTAATACGCTCCGGGCCCCACGGCGGCATCCAAACCCAGTTCACACGCCAAGAATCAACCAGGTTCTCCAGGTTGCTCTGAACCTGCTCCTCAATAACCTCCTGCAGCGGGCACGCCGCGGTGGTCAGAGTCAGGTCCAGAATGAGGGTTCCATCCTCATCCCAGCGCAGACCGTAGAGCAGACCGAGGTCAACAATATTGACGCCGAGCTCCGGGTCAATGACCTCCTTGAGGGCTTCCTCAATTTCTTCCTGAGGAACACGAACCTGCACAGTCTCAGTCATAGTTCTATCTTTCTATCAGAATCCGATAAGGAGAAGAAGCTTACTTCTTACCCACGTAAGAAACGTAGCCCTCTTCTTCCAGGCGGTCAGCCAGCTCGGGGCCGCCCTGGTCAACCATCTTGCCGTCCACGAACACGTGCACGAACTGCGGCTTGATGTAGCGCAGGATGCGGGTGTAGTGGGTAATCAGCATGACGCCCATGTCGTTAGCCTCGTGCGCACGGTTCACGCCCTCAGACACGATCTTCAGCGCGTCAACGTCCAGACCGGAGTCGGTCTCGTCCAGGATGCCGAACTTGGGCTTGAGCAGCTCCAGCTGAAGGATCTCGTGGCGCTTCTTCTCACCACCGGAGAAGCCCTCGTTCACGTTACGTGCGATGAACGCGGGGTCAATCTCCAGGTTCTTCATGGCTTCCTTAACGTCCTTGGTCCAGGTACGCAGGGAGGGAGCCTTGCCGTCCACAGCGGTCTTAGCGGAACGCAGGAAGTTGGACATGGTCACACCGGGGATCTCAACCGGGTACTGCATAGCCAGGAACAGGCCTGCGCGTGCACGCTCGTCCACGCTCATCTCGGTGATGTCCTCACCGTCGAGCAGGATCTGACCGGAGTCAACCTGGTACTTGGGGTGGCCAGCAATGGTGGAAGCCAGAGTGGACTTACCGGAACCGTTCGGGCCCATGATTGCGTGGATCTCACCCGAGTTGATGGTCAGGTTAACGCCCTTCAGGATGGGCTTGGTGGTTTCGTCGTCGAGGATAACCGAGACGTGAAGGTCCTTGATTTCAAGAGTAGACATTGATTTCTCCTGGTAAAGCTTAGTTGTTGCTGAGGGCGAGCTCTGCCTCAAGGGCCTCGGTGAGCTGCTCTTCAAGTTCGGGAACACGGATCTGCTGAATGATCTCGTTCAGGAAGCCGCGCACGACCAGACGGCGTGCCTCAGCCTCCGGAATACCGCGAGCCTGCAGGTACCACAGGTGCTGCTCATCGAGCTGGCCGGTGGTGGATGCGTGGCCGGCGCCCTCAATCAGGCCGGTCTCAATCTCCAGGTTCGGCACGGAGTCGGCACGGGGGCCAACTTCCAGCAGCAGGTTACGGTTCAGCTCGTAGGTGTCGGTGCCTTCTGCATCCTTACCAATCAGAACGTCACCAACCCATACGGAGTGCGCACCCTTACCCTGCAGCGCACCCTTGTAGGTCACGCGGGACTTGCAGTTGGGTACGGAGTGGTCCACGAACAGGCGGGACTCAATGTGCTGACCTGCGTCTACGAAGTACAGGCCGTACATTTCAGTCTCAGCGCCGGGAGCGGTGAACTTAGTGGAGGGAGTCACGCGCACCAGGTCGCCACCGAGGGACACCACAACGTGCTTGAAGCGTGCGTTACGGCCCAGCTTAGCGTAGTGTGCGGAGGCGTGGATTGCGTCGTCAGCCCACTGCTGCACGGAAACAACGTTCAGCTCAGCCTCGTCGTTCACCACAAACTCAACGTTCTGTGCCAGGACGGTGGAGCCGGTGTGGCGTAGAACCACGACAGCCTTCGAGAAGGGCTTAGCCTCAATCACGATGTGCTGTGCGGCTGCTTCGTTGCCGGTGCCGGTGATGTCGATTTCCACGTGCTCAGCCAGTTCAGCTTCGGCGGGGATGGTCACCACGGTTGCTTCGGTGAAGCTGGACCATGCGTTTGCTGCCACGCGGTCCTCAGGGATACCTGCGGAGCCGATGCGTGCATCCTCGCGGGAGACGGTCTCAACCTGAACCTGCTCGGGTGCGGTCACCTTCGGTGCCGGTGCGGTGCCGGTCAGCTTCTCCAGGTGCAGGCCGCCCAGACGCTTCAGCGGGGTGAAGCGCCAGTCCTCTTCACGACCGGTCAGGGGCGCGAAGTCCTCCACGTTGTAGGAGGTCTTACGCTCTGCACGGGATGCTTCGAGTACCTTCTGGATGTTGTTCGGGTTGGAGCCCTGGTGGTGTGCCTCGGTGGCACGGTACAGGGTGTCATCGTGGGCGAACTCGGTGGCGAGCTTCTCGCCCTCCTGGTCCATGCCGGGGATGATCGGGGAGTGGTAACCCAGGGTTTCTTCGTTGGTCGGCATTAGCCCACAGATCCTTCCATCTGAAGTTCGATCAGGCGGTTCAGTTCGAGTGCGTACTCCATCGGCAGCTCACGTGCGATGGGCTCAACGAAGCCGCGGACAATCATTGCCATTGCTTCTTCTTCGCTCAGGCCGCGCTGCATCAGGTAGAACAGCTGGTCCTCGGAGACGCGGGAAACGGTCGCCTCGTGACCCATGGTCACATCGTCCTCGCGCACGTCCACGTAGGGGTAGGTGTCGGAGCGGGAGATGGTGTCCACCAGCAGTGCGTCACAGACCACGGAGGACTTAGAGTGCTTAGCGCCCTCACGCACCTGAACCAGGCCACGGTATGCGCTGCGGCCGCCGTTACGTGCCACGGACTTGGACACAATGGTCGAGGAGGTGTTCGGTGCAATGTGAACCATCTTCGAACCGGTGTCCTGGTGCTGACCCTCACCCGCGAATGCGATGGACAGGGTCTCACCCTTAGCGTGCTCGCCGACCATGTAAACAGCCGGGTACTTCTGGGTGACCTTCGAACCGATGTTGCCGTCCACCCATTCCATGGTGGCGCCCTCGTGCGCAACAGCGCGCTTGGTCACCAGGTTGTAGACGTTGTTCGACCAGTTCTGGATGGTGGTGTAGCGAACGCGTGCGTTCTTCTTCAGCACAATCTCAACCACTGCGGAGTGCAGGGAGTCGGACTTGTAGATGGGGGCGGTGCAGCCCTCAATGTAGTGAACGTAGGAGTCTTCGTCCGCAATGATCAGGGTGCGTTCGAACTGGCCCATGTTCTCGGTGTTAATGCGGAAGTACGCCTGCAGCGGGATCTCCACGTGAACTCCCGGGGGAACGTACACGAAGGAGCCACCGGACCATACGGCGGTGTTCAGCGCGGAGAACTTGTTGTCACCAATCGGGATGATGGAGCCGAAGTATTCCTTGAACAGTTCGGGGTATTCGCGCAGACCGGTGTCAGTGTCGACGAAGATCACGCCCTGCTTCTCCAGGTCCTCACGGATCTGGTGGTACACGACCTCAGACTCGTACTGTGCAGCCACACCCGCGACCAGCGAGTTACGCTCCGCCTCGGGAATGCCCAGACGCTCGTAGGTGGTGCGGATGTCCTCGGGCAGTTCCTCCCAAGAAGCCGCCTGACCCTCGGTCGAGCGCACGAAGTACTTGATGTTGTCGAAGTCGATTTCGGAAAGATCCGCACCCCAGGTGGGCATGGGCTTACGCTCGAAGAACTTCAGCGCCTTCAGACGCATGTCCAGCATCCACTGGGGTTCGTTCTTCTTCGCAGAGATGTCGCGCACGACGTTCTCGTCCAGGCCGCGCTTTGCTACCTGGCCTGCTTCGTCGGAGTCTGCCCAACCGTACTCGTAGTTGCCAATGCCCTCGAGTTCGGGGTTCATCTCCAGGATCTCTGAAATGACGGTGTCGTTGGCGTTCTGCCCAACTTTCTCAGTCATTACGGCCTTTCTTCGATGGTTATTACATTTCTCGCCGCCACCTGCCGGTTGCAGGCGCGGTAGTTTAGGGGGCTGTTGCCGCGCTCGACCACGGCGTTTAACGCAGCGTGGGGTGGGCGGGTTCCAGCGTGCGGGTCGCACCCTTGAGGGGTTCATTGGGGTGCGCCGCGAGGTACTGCGGTAAGCGTTACGCGGAAGGTTTCTCTAGGAATAGGTTTCTCTAGGATTCTTCTGCGTTCTTCTCACCCTCGGCGGTGACGCGGTTCAGGGGCACGTGCGTGGTACACACGTGAGCGCCCGATGCCATGGTTGAAAGCCTACGGACATCAACGCCGAGCAGGTCAGAAATAATCCCGGTTTCCTGCTCGCAGAACACTTGGAAGTCTCCAGCGAGGTCGCGTACCGGGCAGTGACCCTGACAGAGCTGAATACTTGCCAGAAAATGCTCGGGAACAGTTCGTCCTGCAGGAGGCGCGGTGACCTGAGCGGTCGCCACGAAACCGTCCTTACTCATTGCCTCTGCGAGCGCCTGCGCTCTGGCTGCCACATCGTCACCGGCGGCTTCTACGACGGGTCGGTAGCGGGCTTCCATTTCTGCGGCGCGGGCGGAGGCGAAAGCTTCGAGGGCTTCCTGACCAACCGTGTCGCGGAGCATTTGCAGGGCTTCGCGGGCGATAAGGAGGTAATCGTTGCCGAGGCGTTCGTGGCCCTGGGGGGCGATCACGTAGCGGCGGGCGGGTCGTCCAGCTCCGGCGCCGTGCTTTTTGATGGGCGCGACCTCAATCATGTTGTTGGATTCGAGGGCGTCGAGGTGGCGGCGTACCGCTGCGGGAGTGAGGCTGAGGAGCTCACCGAGGGTTGCTGCGGATACGGGGCCATTGTTGAGGACTTCGCGCAGGACGCGGTCCCTGGTGCGTTCTTCTGCCTCGGCTTTGCGCTTGGATGTGCGTGCCGCGGAGGACTTTGTACTGGAAGCACCAGTAGAGCCCGAGGCGGCGGTTCGGGTGCCGTTTCGGGTCTGCGCCTCGTTCGTTGAGGCGCGCTGAGGGGTCTTATTCACGGAATACACAAATAAAGTATGTCCTAATTAGTTTTTCTTTGGCTAGTTAGGTACCCCTACTTGCTAACTTTTCTACCTTAAAGTGAACTTTTGAGTCGTAACGGGCGTGCTTTGAACGTGAGTTAGGGCATAAGATGAAGGGGCACACACGCTCCTTCATCGCAAAAATCGAAAGTGACTGTCTATGGAGACCACCACCGCGGGCCAGCAGGACCACCCTGGGCGTGCATCCGCCGTACCAACGGCACACACTGAGCACCACACGGAGCCCAGCGCCTCACCCACCGCACGACGACGCATCGTCACCGAAGAACCGGCGCTCACCATTAAAGACCTCATCAAAGAGTTCAAACCCTCACGCGCCTTCCGCACCAAATACCCCGAACGGCTCACCGCCAGCGGGCTCTACCGCGCCGTCAACAAGGTCAACCTGCGCGTCTTCCCCGGTGAAGTGGTCGTCCTCCTCGGAGCCAACGGTGCCGGCAAAACCACGACCCTCGCCTGCGCCCAGGGCCTACTCAAACCCACCCGCGGTACCGTGCGCCTCCTTGGTGAAAACCCGCTGCAGGCGGACCCGGAGCTGCGCGCCAAGGTCGGCATTATGCTCCAGGACGGCGGCCTGCCCAACGCCATGCACCCCATTCCGCTACTAGAGCATATTTCGACCATGTACACCGACCCGTACCCGGTCGAAGAGCTCGCAGAACGCCTCGGCATTGATGCTTTCAACGGCACCACGATTCGCCGCCTCTCGGGTGGTCAGAAGCAGCGCGTCTCCCTCGCCGCCGCCCTCATCGGCCGCCCGGACGTGCTCTTCCTCGACGAGCCCTCCGCGGGCCTGGATCCGCAATCCCGCAACGTCGTCTTCGACATTATTCGCGAACAGCGTGAACTCGGCACCGCAATCGTGCTCACCACGCACCTGATTGACGACGCGCAGAAGCTCGCCGATTATGTCTACATCATTGAAAACGGTGCCACGGTTCAGGAAGGTACCGTCTCCGAGCTCATCGCCAGCGACGGCACAAACCGCCTGCAGTACACACTGGATGCACCCACCCCCACCCGTGAGCAACTGCTACCCGCGCATCTGCGTGCCGGTGTGGAGCTCATCGAGAAGGTGCCCTACACCCCGGCTCGTGACGGTGCGCCCTCCGTACCCGGCGAGTATGAGCTGGTCGGCGCACTGCGTCCCGAGCACCTGGCGGCGTTCACCTCCGCTCTCGCCGAGCGCTACCTCATGCCGATTTCTCTCACCATGGAACCGAAGACTCTTGAGGATGTCTTCCTCGACATTTCAGGACGTGATATCCGATGAGCAACACCGCACGCACTAACAACAACCGGGCGGCAGAAAACCAAGTAAAAGAAAAGCCTGCAGAAGAGAGCCGAGCAAAAGAGAACCGAGCGGAAGGGAACCGAATGGAAGAACGCGCCGCGAACACCCGCCCTGCAGTAGACACCCACCCCAAGGTCTCTTCTATTGACGAAGACGAGGAGTACATTCCCCCGCGCGCGAACTACCCGCTCGTGCGCGTGATCGAGCAGGGCCGCTACGAGACGATGGCGATGCTCCGCAACGGCGAGCAGCTGATGCTCAACATTATTTTTCCCGTCATGGCGCTTATCGCCCTGCGGTTCACCGGCCTGATCGATGAATACGCGAAATCGGTGGGGGTCTCCCGCATGGATGCGGCGGTCCCCGGCGTTCTGGCGCTCTGCGTGATTTCTACGGCGCTGTCCGGTCAGGGCATTGCCACCGGTTTTGATCGCCGCTACGGCGTGCTGCGATTCCTTGCGACCACTCCCCTGGGCCGTAACGGCCTGATCATGGGCAAGTGCATTGCGGTGCTGGTGGTCGTGGCGATTCAGTTCACGCTGGTGGCGGCGCTCGGGTACGGTCTGGGCTGGCGCCCGGACGCTATCGCCGTCTCGCGCTCCATCATCACGATGCTCATGGGCGCCGGCGCGTTTACAGCGCTGGGTCTGCTCATTGCCGGTACGGTGCGCGCGGAGGCGACCCTCGCCATCGTGAATATTGCCTGGGTGATTCTTGCCGGTGCCGGCGGCGTGGTGTTCCCGTTGAAGTCCTTCCCCGACTGGTACGCCGGAATCGTGGCGTGGTCGCCCTCGGCGGCTCTGGGTGACGCGCTGCGCGGCAACTTCATTCAACATCAGTGGCTTGCCGACCCGCACTGGGTCCTCATTGTGTGGACCGTGGTCATTGGGTTTATTGCCTCGCGCAAGTTCAAGTGGTCCGACTAGCAACAGCGCAAATACAGACAGTGCAAGCGCAGACAGTGCTTCTTCTAATCGCAAATTAAAAGGCGGGCGCCGGATATGTTCCGATACATATCCGGCGCCCATTCATATAACACAAACCTTTAGCCTCAACCACACACAAAGTGCACGGTCAGAGACTAAAAGAAAGCACCTCCTCCAGAACCTTTTATCTCACCACCACAGTAAGATAATCAATGGTTCTTACGCGGAGGAGGGGCTTCAATCACCGAGATGCAGACCGACCCAACCACTGTTTCGGTCTGCAACCTTCCTGCTCAACCTTAACATGAGCTTCACCACTTACACAAAAATTGTTACGTTACTGAACAATATTCAGCGCATAGCTCAGAAACACAGCTCAAACGCGCACCGCGAAATCCGCGGAGCCCGCGTTGTAGCGTCGCTTTTTCTCCATCTCAGCCCCGTATCACCCTGTGAATGTCTGCATTCACACACCGGATCCTGCCGCCTCGTGAACTATCCTGTTAAAACGAAAGGGTCGAAACATCCTCCGGGCACCCAGCCACACACGGCACGGGAATAACAGCCTGATGAGAACCGTTACACCCGACGGACAGCGCGCTAGCACAAGCCTGCTGGCGCATCCACTCACGTTGTGAAAGGACACCCACGTGGCAGAGAACTTCCAGTGGACAGAAACCGACCAGCGCGCCGTAGATACCGCACGTATCCTCGCCGCAGACGCCGTAGAAAAGGTCGGATCCGGCCACCCCGGCACCGCAATGAGCCTGGCGCCGGTCGCCTACCTGCTCTTCCAGAAGGTCATGAACCAGGATCCCTCCGACGACCGCTGGGAAGGCCGTGACCGCTTCATCCTCTCCCCCGGCCACACCTCCCTCACCCTGTACACTCAGCTGTTCCTCGGCGGCTATGGCCTCGAAATGAAGGACCTGGAAGCTCTGCGCACCTGGGGTGCCCTCACCCCCGGCCACCCCGAATACAAGCACACCAAGGGTGTAGAAATCACCACCGGCCCGCTCGGCCAGGGCCTGGCATCCGCCGTTGGTTTCGCCTACGCACAGCGCCGTATGCGCGGCATGTTCGACCCCGAAGCAGCACCGGGCACCTCCCCCTTCGACCACCACGTCTACGTCATCGCCTCCGAAGGTGACGTGCAGGAAGGCGTCACCGCCGAGGCGTGCGCGCTCGCAGGTCACCAGGAGCTCGGCAACCTGATCGTCGTCTGGGACCGCAACCACATCTCCATTGAGGAAGACACCGACGTTGCCTTCACCGAGGACGTAGCAAAGCGCTACGAGTCCTACGGCTGGGATGTTCAGCGCGTGGACTGGACCCGCACCGGTGACTACGTTGAGGACGTCGCAGAACTGTACGCCGCTATTGAGCGTGCGAAGGCTGTCACCGACAAGCCCTCCTTCATTGAGCTGCGCACCATCATCGGCTACCCCGCACCCACCAAGCAGAACACCGGCGCAGTGCACGGCTCCAAGCTCGGTGCTGAAGAGGTCGCCGCAACCAAGGAACTGCTCGGTTTCGACCCCGCCAAGAGCTTCTTCATCGAGGAGAACGTCCTGGCACACACCCGCCAGCTCGTCGAGCGCGGCGCTGCGGCACACAAGGCATGGGACGAGAAGTTCGAGGCGTGGGCTAAGGCTAACCCCGAGCGCGCCGAACTGTACAAGCGCCTCGTCGCAGGCGAACTGCCCGCCGACTACAAGGCTGCCTTCCCCGTGTTCGAGGCTGGCACCTCCGTGGCAACCCGCGCGGCATCCGGCACCGTCATCAACGCTATCGCTGACACCTTCCCCGAACTGTGGGGCGGCTCCGCTGACCTCGCCGGTTCGAACCTGACCACCATCAAGGGTGCAGAGTCCTTCAACCCGGCATCGCGCACCACCGAAGACTGGACCGGCAACCCCTACGGTCGTGTGCTGCACTTCGGTATTCGTGAGCATGCTGCCGCAGCAATCGTCAACGGTATTGTGCTCTCCTCCCCGACCCGCGCGTTCTCGGGCACCTTCTTCGTGTTCTCCGACTACCAGCGCCCGGCTGTTCGCCTCTCCGCACTGATGGGCGTTCCCGCAGTGTACGTGTGGACTCACGACTCCATCGGCGTGGGCGAGGATGGCCCCACCCACCAGCCGATTGAGCACCTCTCCGCCCTGCGCGCTATCCCCGGCTTCGACGTGGTTCGCCCCGCGGACGCTAACGAAACCGCCGTCGCATGGCGCACCATCCTGGAGAAGTCCGACCGCCCCGCAGGCCTCGTGCTCTCCCGCCAGAACCTGCCCGTCTGGGCTCGTGAGGACGTGCACGCGGACGCTGAGGGTGAGAAGTTCGCTTCCGCTGAGGGCACCGCACGCGGCGGCTACATCATGGCTGACACCGAGGGCACCCCGGACGTCATCCTGATTGCTACCGGTTCCGAGGTTGAGCTCGCCGTTCAGGCTCGCGCAACCCTCGCCGAGCAGGGCATCGCGGCTCGCGTGGTTTCCATGCCTTCGCGCGAGTGGTTCGCTGAGCAGGACGCAGAGTACCGCGAGTCGGTTCTGCCTTCCTCGGTTGCAGCCCGCGTCTCCGTCGAGGCTGGCCTGGCAATGAGCTGGTACGACCTGCTCGGCACCGCCGGCCGCGCCGTATCCATCGAGCACTTCGGTGCATCCGCCGATGCGAAGACCCTGTACCGCGAATTCGGTATCACCGCGGAGGCTGTCGTGGCGGCCGCTAAGGAATCCATCGCCGCCGCTAAGTAGGCAATAACAACGCCGCGGTAACTGCCGCGCACACTGCGCTCCCCCTGTACGGGTGGGGTGCGGACGCAACGGGTAGGCTCCGGCTGACCGCTCAGCCGGAGCCTCCCGCCGCCCAGAAGATTTCGCCGATATCTCAAATTTCAATTTCGACATTTTCAATTTCGACAAAGAATCGAAGGTTTTCACATGTCTGAGTCCACTCAGAAGCTTTCCGACGCCGGTGTCTCCATCTGGCTTGACGACCTCTCCCGTGAGCGTCTGACCAGCGGCAACCTCGCCGAACTCATCAAGACCCACAACGTCGTCGGTGTGACCACCAACCCCACCATCTTCGCTGGTGCGCTCTCCAAGGGCGCCGCATACGCTGAGCAGATGCGTGAGCTTGCCGCCGCCGGCGCAAGCGTTGAAGAGGCAGTCTTCGCCGCAACCTGCGACGACGTGCGCGCAGCCTGCGACGTGTTCGCACCCGTCTACAAGGCATCCAACGGTTTTGACGGCCGCGTCTCCATCGAGGTTGACCCCCGCCTGGCACGCGACGCCGAAGGCACCGCCAAGATGGCACGTGAACTCTACGAGCGCGTGGGCCGCGAAAACGTCATGATTAAGATCCCCGCAACCCAGGAAGGCCTGCGCCCCATCGCGGAGACCCTGGCTGCTGGCATCAGCGTGAACGTAACCCTGATCTTCTCCCTGACCCGCTACCGCGAGGTCATCAACGCCTACATGCTCGGCCTGGAGCAGGCGCTGGAGAACGGTAAGGACCTGTCCACCATCCACTCGGTCGCATCCTTCTTCGTCTCCCGCGTAGACACCGAAATCGATGCACGCCTCGAAGCTGCCGGCGGCGACGCTGTGCAGCTCAAGGGCAAGGCAGGCCTGGCAAACGCACGCCTCGCCTACGAGGTGTTCGAGGAAATGTTCTCCTCCGAGCGTTGGGCACGCCTGCAGGCACACGGCGCAAACGTACAGCGCCCGCTGTGGGCATCCACCGGTGTGAAGGACCCCTCGCTGCCGGACACCCTGTACGTCACCGGCCTGGTCGCACCCAACACCGTGAACACCATGCCCGAGGCAACCCTGAACGCTGTTGCCGACCACGGCGAGGTTACCGGCAACACCATCGTGCCGAACTACTCCGAGTCCAACAACGTTCTGGACGCTATCTCCGCTTACGTCTCCTACCCGGAGGTCGTGGAGAAGCTCGAGGTTGAGGGCCTGTCCAAGTTCGACGTCTCCTGGGAAGAGCTGCTGCAGACCGTCCGCGAGGCACTCGAGCAGGCTAAGTAGCCGCACCCCAGCAGCCGCTGAAATATAGCGCGGCACTAAACACTGTCGGTGTGCACCGCCCGATGCGCACCGCGGCACCGCATCCTAATCCGCCGGGGTTCCCGCCAGAGCTTCACCGTTCGGGGAATCTCGGTGGATTAGGGTGCCACTGAGACAATCCCGTCAAAACCGGTACAATACAGGGTACACACCTTCCAGAATGCGGCATCGCCTCCGCGCGACAAGGTACGAACCGCGCGCCGCACGAACCAACCAAGGCAATCAAAGGAATATATTGTGACTATCGGTCATGAAGCGAACCCCCTCAGGGACACTCGCGACCGCCGCATTACCCGCATTGCGGGGCCGTCCGCGCTCGTCTTCTTTGGCGTAACCGGTGACCTGGCCCGCAAGAAGCTGCTTCCGGCAGTGTATGACCTCATGAACCGCGGTTTGCTCCCCCCGAGCTTCGGCCTTGTCGGCTTCGGTCGCCGCCCCTGGAGCGATGACGATTTCCGTTCCTACGTACGCGAATCCGTTGAAGCACACGCCCGTACCCCCTTCCGCGAAGACGTATGGAACCAGTTCCAGCAGGGCATGCGATTCGTCGTAGGTGCCTTTGACGACGACGCAGCCTATGAACAGCTCAAGAGCACCCTTGCCGAACTCGACGAGCGTGGTGCTCACGGCAACCACGCCTTCTACTTGTCGATTCCCCCGAAGGCATTCGAGCAGGTCCTCACCAAGCTCGCCGAACACGACCTCGCATCGCGCGATAACGACACCGTCAACCCCGTCGACGGTTGGCGCCGCGTGGTCATTGAGAAGCCCTTCGGTCACAACCTTGAAAGCGCACGCGAACTGAACTCCATCGTGGAAGCAGTCTTCCCGCCCGACGCCGTGTTCCGCATCGACCACTACCTGGGCAAGGAAACCGTGCAGAACATCCTGGCGATGCGTTTCTCCAACCAGATGTTCGAACCGCTCTGGAACTCCAACTACGTTGACCACGTCCAGATCACCATGGCAGAAGACATCGGCATCGGCTCCCGCGCAGGCTACTACGACGGCGTGGGTGCAGCCCGCGACGTCATCCAGAACCACCTGTTGCAGCTGCTCGCCCTCACCGCCATGGAAGAGCCCCTCAGCCTCGACGCCAAGCACCTGCGCGCCGAAAAGGCTAAGGTCCTCGAAGCGCTCCGCATTGACGATCTGCCGAACTCCTTCGCGCTCGGCCAGTACGCCGCAGGCTACCAGGGCGGCGAGCACGTCAACGGCTTCTTCGACGAAAACGACATCCCCGCAGACTCCCGCACCGAAACCTTCGCAGCGCTGAAGGTGTCCATCGCAAACCGCCGCTGGGAAGGCACCCCCTTCTACCTGCGCGCCGGCAAGCGCCTGGGCCGCCGCGTCACCGAAATCGCCGTGGTCTTCAAGAAATCCTCCGACCGTCTCTTCGGCGAACGTGAAAACCCGCAGGTCGGCCAGAACGCCATCGTCATCCGCGTGCAGCCCGACGAAGGCATGACCATCCGATTCTCCGCGAAGGTGCCCGGCACCCAGATGGAAATCCGCGACGTCAACATGGACTTCGGCTACGGCCACTCCTTCACCGAAGAGTCCCCCGAAGCCTACGAACGCCTCATCCTGGACGTTCTGCTCGGCGAGCCGCCGCTGTTCCCCCGCCACGAAGAAGTTGAGCTCTCCTGGAAGATCCTCGACCCCTTCGAAGAGTACTGGGAAGAAAACCGCATTAAGCCTGAACCCTACGAGTCCGGTTCGTGGGGTCCGCGTTCAGCACACGAGATGCTTGAGCGTGACAACCGCGCTTGGAGGCGCCCGTGATCTCGCACCTGCATAACACCACCGTTTCCGCCATCAACAAGGAACTGAGCCACCTGACTGCCGCCAACGGTAGCCTCAGCAGCGGACGAGTTCTCACCCTCGTTGTTCTCGCGGAAAAGGGCCACTCCCGCGAAGCAATGCGCGCCGCGATTCGTGCCTCCCACGAACACCCGAGCCGCATTATTGTGCACATCTCCCACGATCCGCTCGACCCGGACCAGCTGGATGCAGAAATCCACCTCGGCGGCGACACCGGCGCATCCGAGATGATTGTTCTGCGCGGCTGGGGTAGCGCATCCCGCCCGACCGAAGCACTGATCTCCGGTCTGTTGCTGCCGGACTCCCCGATTGTGGTCTGGTGGCCGCACTCGGTGCCCGAGAACCCGGCACAGCACTCCATCGGTCGTATCGCGCAGCGTCGCATTACCGACTCTGCACGCGCCGACGACCCGAAGGAAGCGCTGCGCAAGCTCACCGACGTATTCCGTGCAGGCGACACCGACCTGGCATGGACCCGCCTCACCCTGTGGCGCACCCAGCTGGCGGCGCTCATGGAGCAGATGCCTTCCTCCCCCGTACGCCGCGTGGTTGTGTGGGGTTCGAGCAAGTCCCCGTCCGTGGTGCTACTCGGTACGTGGCTCGGCTGGAAGCTTGAAGCGCCCGTACACCTCGCCACCATCGGCGCGGCAAACCGTGGCCTGTACCGCGTCAGCATTGAGCGTGAAGACGGTTCCGTGACGATGTTCCGCCCCGGCATTTCCGTGGCGACCATCTCCACCCCGTACGCGCCCGATCAGCAGATTGCGCTGCCGGTGCGTACCCTCGCCGAGTGTATCTCTGAGGAGCTGCGCCGCCTCGACCCGGACGACACCTACGGTGACGTGCTGAAGCAGGCGCTGTGCACCGTAACCCTCGTGGACGATACCTGCCAGCCTGAAGACATGCTGGATCTCGAAGAATACCCGGAGGTTTTCGATGCCTAAGATTCAGAACATGGGCGCATCCACCCCCACCCTGGTGGCGCACCCGACCCGCGACGCTCTCGCAGCGGACGCGGTGACCCGCATCCTCGACATCATTGAGCACGTGCTCTCTGAGCGCACGATCGCCCACATTTCGCTGACCGGCGGCACGATGGGTATCGCCACTTTGAAGGCGTGGGCTGAGAACGAGCGCGTGAAGGATATCGACTGGTCCCGCGTGCACTTCTGGTTCTCCGATGAGCGTTTCGTACCCGAGCGTAGCCCCGAACGTAATGACGGTCAGGCTATTGAGGTGCTGCTCGCTCCCCTGCTGTCGCACGGCCTGGTCGTGGGCAATGTGCACCGCATGGGTCCGTCCGATATTTTCACCGGTCTTGAGGCTGCGGCTGAGCACTACGCCTTTGAGATGCGCGACTACGCCGGTTCTGCACCGGCTGTGAGCGTGCAGATGCCCGAGGGCGCAACCGAACTGCCGCTGGCTGGCGGTCACGGTGGCGGCGCAGGTCACGAGCACGGCGGCTCCGGCGGCTGTGGTTGTGGTGGCGGCGGTTGCGGCTCTTCCGCACCCGAGCAGTCCATCGAAGAGACCACTCTCGAAGACTTTGACGCTGAGGCTGCTGAGCCCGCAGGTGGTTGCGGATGCGGCGGCGGAGGCTGCGGTGGTGGCGGTGGCGGCCAGTGGCCCGCACCGGTCTTTGATATCACCCTGCTGGGCATGGGCCCGGACGGTCATATTGCTTCCCTGTTCCCGGGCCGTAAGCAGGTTCTGCTGGGTACCGGTCTGCCAGAGGATCCGGTTGAGGGCGGTAAGGCTGTGACCGTGATGGTTTCTGATTCGCCGAAGCCGCCGGCTGAGCGCGTGTCGGTGACCCTGCCGATTATCAATAATTCGCGTCACGTGTTCTTCCTCATCACCGGTGAGGATAAGCAGGATGCGACCAGCCGCCTTCTGGCTGGCGCGAAGCTGGACGCTGAGGACCTGAACGCGCAGCTGCTGTTGGAAACCCCGGCGGTGGGTGCGCGTGGTAAGAAGCAGACCCTGATTTTTGCAACTGAGGAGTCGCTGGCTCCTGAGAACCGCCCCTAAGGTTCGGTTCTGAACTGCATTGGATAAAGGGTGGAGCCCCGGATAGTTTCAACTACCCGGGGCTTTTCTCTATGGTTTTAAACCAGCCCGAAATGGTACCAGAAGTGGTACTATAAAGTATGCTGAGTCACACTCTCCCCCGCCAGGAGCTCTACACCTACCGCGTCGAGTGGTCTGAAGACGACCAGGAATTTGTCGGAACCGTCGCAGAATTTCCCAGCCTCTCATACTTGGCACCGACCTCGACCGAAGCATTCGCGGGTATTCGAGAAGTCGTCGCCGATACCCTTGAGATTCTTGAAGAAGATGGCCGCGAGGCGCCCGAACCGTTCTCTCTGCGTTCCTTCTCAGGACGATTCAACTTGCGTGTTTCACCGCAATTGCATCGTCGTCTGGTTCAGCAGGCAGCGCTTTCTCACCAGAGCCTGAACCAGTACGTGAGCCAACAGCTCGAAGCAGTCGCCTAAGTAAGCCAGTATGTCTTCATCATCCAACGAAGATTCCAAAATGTTATGACCAACAAAAGAGTGGAGCCCCGGATAGTTTCGACTATCCGGGGCTCCACTCTTTTGCTACGCCTACCTACTGTTCAGCAGCGGCAGGATTCTACCCATCCTGTTCCTGCGGCTCCTGTTCCTGGGCCTCCTCCGCTTCGCTCTCGAAGCCCACGTACAGTGCCGCCAGCGACGGAACAGTCGCCTCCAGCACCTGCTGCGCCTCCTCGGGGCTCGCCGCAAGCTTCGCGCCGGTCAGCTGCAGGTACTCGCGCACCGTCATGGGCTGCGCCCAGTCAAAATGCTCACGCACGGCGGTGATGTTCGCGCCAGACTGCAACACGTTAATACCGTGAGCAAGACCAATATCCGTCACCTTCACGATAGCGTCGGTCTCCTCCGGGATGTCGTACGGGTCGCAGTTCTGCAGGTCCACGATGAACGGAAGCACGCCGCGGCTCTCAGCGCGTAGGGTGAACTTGGTGTGCACCTGACTCACCTCGTGCACCTCACCCACGCCCACGGCGGGCACCACCATGAAGCCCGCATGCAGGTCGTTCACCGCGGCCAGGGTGTGTGCCTCCCCGAAGCCGGAGTACAGCTGCACCACCGGCACGAGGTAGCACACCTCCGCCTTGAGCGCCTTGCGAGCCTCAATGTCGATGTATTCCCAGGCGCCGCCGGTACCGTCCGTAATGTCGCCGGAGTGGTGCGCGTAAATTGCGCCCTGGCTGTTTTTCACGGTCTGCGACCAGTAGCTGATCTTGTCCATGTAGTTGCCTTCGGCGTCGAACATCATCAGCGACAGGTCAATGTCCACGCCCTCATCCCAGAAGCAGAAGAGGCGGATCACGCCGGTGGGCGGCAGGTGCACCGTCGAGGTGTTGTAGCGGCCCATGCCGTCCAGGGAGGGGCGGGCGCTGCGGGTGTTCATCGGCATGATCGTATCACCCACCTGCTCGGGCAGGTAGATGCTGGTCTCGGCAAGACGGCCGGACAGGCCAATCTCGACCAGACGCTCCAGCAGATCCAGCACCGCCGGGCTGTACTCGCGCGCCGGAATCATGGTGGCGATACCGGTCTTGGATAGGTTCATGCGCTGCGGGGCGGCAGGCTGAGCCTTCTGAGCGGAAGCCGAGGCACGCTGGGTGTTTCGCGGGCTCTCGGGAACAGAGGTGTGCGGGTTAGACAGGCCGGCGTTACGGTCAAAGAACGAGCCCAGCGGGTTCGGGATGCCCGCGTTCTGCATGAGGTTCTGAACCCTGGCGACACCCTCCGGATTGCGGCGCGCGTAGTCAGCGAGCTCCCGGTCCTCCTGCACCGCCACCGGGTTGGCGGGGCGCTCCTTCGGCGGGTTCGCGAGCGCATTACGCTGCAGGGTCACCAGGTTGCGGATCTGCACCAGGATGGGCGCGGAAACGCGTGGCGCCACGGCGGCAAACGCGTCAAAGATGACCTGCTGGCCGGGGCTCGGCGCGGTGTCGATGCCGTAGCGCGGAGCCTCGAAAGCATCCAGGGCGCGCACCAGCTGGCGCGCAAACACGCCGGGGCGGGTCGAGAGCAGACGTGCCACGTTCTGCGCATCCCGGGTTGCGTAGGCGCGGTCCACCAGCGATTCGAAGCTGTACACTTCGCCGCGGTACAGGTCGTCAGCCCAGCGGCTCAGCGCGGTCAGTGACGGGTAGTCGCCGGGGTGAATCGCCTTGACGAGGCGCTTGTACATTTCGGCGGCGGGTGCGCTGTCGTAGCGGGCACCGACCGGGTCAGCCTCCAGTACCCGGTTGAGCAGGTGCGCGATGCGGGTGCGTTCGTTACGGCGTAGCTTCAGGCGCGGCGCGATGCTCAGGCTCAGGTCCCCCACCGTGCCGTTGTAACGCAGGCGCGAGTAGGCGGCGGCGAGGGCGAGCGCCTCCTTCATGGTGCGTAGGTGCTCAGCGTCTTCGGGGTGCAGGCAGGCGGCGATGAACACGCGGTTTTCACGACTGGTGTTCTCCGGTCGGGCAGCCGGCAGCGCGTCATGCTGGGCGAGGAAACGGCGCAACGCCACCAGGTCGCGCTGGTCGGTCTGGTTGTACGCCTGCTGCTGACCGAGCAGCTGCTGGTAGAGGGCACCCGCCATGATCAGGGCGTTCTGCACGCCGCTGACCATCTGCAGGGGTCGGCGGTTGCGTTCCATACTGGTGAAGTTGGAGCGGCTCATCGGCTGCTGCCACTCGTAGGGCACGTAGTTCTCGGGCAGGCCGCCAAGGATTCGCTCGGTGCCGTCCGGGTTGTAGTACGGGTTGGAGAGGTAGTGCATGATCTGCTCGGTGTAGCGCTGCTCGTCGGTGAGCGTCAGGGCGCGCAGATCAAAGTCGCGGCGGAACACGCGGCCGGGACGGTAGCCGTATTCGTAGGACCAGATGGTTGCGAACAGGGCAAATTCGTTGGCGCTGGCGTTCAGCGCCTGGGCGAGGGACTCAGGGCTGAGGGTCAGACCGCAATTGCTCAGGACGGATACTCGCCCCAGGTCGGTGTCGAATGCGCCGGAGTGGTGCAGGTCGTTAATGCTCGAGTAGTTCGAGCGGTAGTAGGGGCCGTACAGGTCGGTGAAGACGTACACGCCGTAGCGGCGCATCAGGATGAGGCGCACGAGGGGGCTGAGGCCCTCGGGCGCTTCGCCGTGAAGGTAGGCGGATTCGTTGAGGTAGGGTGATTCCTGCAGGTAGGGGGATGCGTCGTAGGGGGTAGTCACGGGTCGTCCTTTCCGTTGGTCTCACCCGACTGTCACCGTCGGTGGTGTGTCTATGTTCTTATCGTAGCGGCGTGGGCGCGGGTTGTCGCGGGGTTTGGTCATCGGTGACCTGCGGGGGTACATATTCGCGGGGTAACAGGCGGTTACGTATCGCGGAGCCTGGGCGGCACTTATCCGTTGCTTGTTGATCGGTCGCTTGCTGATCTGTTGGCCGCTTATCTGTCAGCCGCGTGGGAACTGGGTTAAAAGAAAAAATGGCGGGAAGCGAAGAATCCGATAAATATAGGAAAGATATTTCAGAAAGTAGGACTCTTCATGATCCGCCATTACCTATAGAGTACTCCCGCCCCGCGACGGTGGTCAAGCCGTTTCGTCACGGGGCGGTAACACGGGGCGGTGAGTGGGGTTGGGTGCACGAGGTAGAGCTAGGATTCACCCAATAGGGCGAGCGCGGCTTCGCGGGCGGCAAGCGCCTCCTCCGTCTTGCGGGCAGGCACAGCAGCCAGGGTGCGCAGTGCTTTCGCCAGCACGGTAGAGCCCTTCATCTTCGGTTCCAGCTCGGCGGGAATCTCAACCGGCGTACCGTACAGTTCGGCAAGCTCCACTGCAAGCTTCACAAGGGACGAACCCTGACCCACCTGTAGAGCCAACGGAAGGATCCGGCGCACCGTCTGGAAGACAGACCACCCCGCCAAGGGACTCAACGAAGCGGCATCGTTCAACGTCTGCACCAGACGATTCGCCCCGAACCAGCCGTGCTCCAGAAGGTACCCGAGCTCACTGGCGAAAAGGTGCGCATCCCAGTTGCCGCGGTCAATGAGGGAGGCAATCGTCTCCGCCGTCAACGCACGACGCTCCGGGGCGTACACTACAGAAGCCCACGCCAGGAAGTTATACGACGGCACACCCAGAGCACGCTCCGCCGCACCGAGCGTCTGCATAATCTCCTCAAAACCGTGAAGACGAGAGAACTGATACACGCTCAGCAGCGGCTTATACTGCGCCGCCAGAAGGTCCGGGTTGTGGCGCATCGCCCAGGCGTACCAGCCGCATACTAGGGCAACAGACGGCACCTCGGCATGTTCCAGAGAACGCCCCGGATACTCCACACAGGCACCAGCCACCGTGTATGCCGCCGCCGTGAACGTACTCCGCTCCGTGGCAAGCTCCTCCCCCGGCACCTGCCACAGCTCATAGGTGGAATCATTCACCTCATACTCGCCGTGCAGAACCTTCGGAAACGCCTCACGGTATGACTTGAAACGAATCACCGTACGCTCAAAAGAACGCTCCACCGCAGGTAACGGCTCAGCCAGCAGAGGCGCAAAGCCCTGCCCAGCCGCGCCCTCGCTACTATAGGGCTGATCCCCGAACGCTACGCGAAGCTGCTCGTGGAACAGCGCCGTGGGCGACCGGTACGCCCAATATTCGCTACCCTTGCGCGGGTACCCCTTGAAGTGAAAATCAGCACCCTGAAAACGACCCGTGTGCTCGGTGAGTGCTGCCTGCGGGTCAGGGTCTGCGGCGTGCACATGCTGAACCAGCAGACGGTACGCCAGATACCGCAATTGGTCGCGACCGTCATGCCAGGCACGGCTCAGGTAGCGGCGCAGATGCTTCTGAAAAGCGGGACTGAACTCAATAACTCGCCCCTCCTGATGCGCCCGATGCAGGTAGTTCAGCAGCGCCGGGATGCGGCGGACAGACTGCTCCCTCTCGTTGAGGTGGTAGAGGGCGAACAGCAGCTCTTCGCAGTCCCGGTCGTTACGAATAGCATCCCGGGTAGCTTCGGAGGCGCGCCCAGCCTGGGGCGCCGCGTTGAGGGCGGCGTTCACCTCCGAGGCTGAGAGCCCAAGGGCAGGGACATCCGGAATCTGCACACTACGGGGCAGCTGATCTGAGGCAGACTGGGTGGAGGCGAGCTGAGCCGAGCCAGGCTGAATCGAACTAGGCTGTGCAGGCACGGTGTCAGGGCACAGCTTCTGGGCGCGATCGCGCAGCTCCAGAGGAAGAACCTCCACAGCATCCTGCGCGTAAACAGACACCTCCCCGGCACATTCCGGCACCGCCCGAACACTCAACTCAAGCACCTTCAAACCGGCAGTCATCAGCTTCTTCTCACGCCGGAACAGCAACTGCGCGGCGGCAGGTAGCGCCTCCGCCACCAGGGTTTGAAGCTCACCAGCAGTCAGCGGCAGCAGACCGGCAGGGGCAGAACCGCCAGATGGCGCGCAGACCTGCAGAACACTCTGCAGCATCTGCGCACCCACAGCAGCCGTGGTCGCCACCGGCGAAGCCAACAACGCCGGAATCAGCGCACCGTGCCGAGCATAGGATTGCGCCTGACCCACCAAAGCCTGCTTACGTTCAGCACCGCGCAGCCCCTTCGGAACCGCCGTCAGAGCCTCAAAGGCACGCGAGAAAACGCGGGCGTTCTGCGGCGCATAATCACGTAGCAACGCCTGAACGCACTCCTGCTCAATCCGGGCTCGATACTGCGGAAAACGCTCCGCCAAATACACCAGCAAATCATGACCGCAAATAGTCAGCTGCGCATCATAAATAAACCAGAGTGCTAGACCATTCGAGGGCATGGCGCCCTCCACGGTAAACAGCGCCCAGATTTTTTCCCAGTGTTCTGGATGCTCCCTGAAAAACTCGGCAATCACCTCATCATCCATAGAGCGCATGGAACGACCCGGCACGATACGCCACAGGAACTCCTGCAGGTATTCGGCGCTCCACGCAGGCGCCGCAGGATGCACGCCTTCAGGCACAGTATTAGGCACCGCTCTCACCCAGTAGCGCAAGCGCGGCCTCGCGGGCGGCAAGCGCCTCCTCAGTCACGCGCGGGGTCACCGCAGCCAGGGCGCGTAGTGCTTTCGCCAGCACGGTAGAGCCCTTCATCTTCGGCTCCAGGACGGCGGGAATCTCAACCGGCGTGCCGTACAGTTCGGCAAGCTCAACCGCCAGGCGCACATAGTCGCCGCCCTTCGTCAGCTCACCGACCATCGGCAGCAGCAGACGCAGAACCTGCAGCACACGCCAACCCGCCAGAACACCGATACCCGACACCTCACGCAGGGTCGCCACCAGGCGGTTCGCAAGGACCATCCCGTCCTCCAGAGCCCACTTCAGGGTCTCTGCGAAGGTTGACGCATCCAGCAGGCCCGCCTCAAAGAGCGCCGCAATGGCCTCTGCCGCCGCCAGACGGTACTCAGGATTCTTCGCGCTCGCCACATAGCCGAGCAGAGTGCAGGTCGGGGCGCCCACCTGCACGGTAGACTCCCTCAACGCACGCATGAGTACGGGAACGGGGGTGACGGTCTTCTCCTCAATGCACTGCGAAGCGGCGAACAGGAAGTATGCAGAGAGCAGGTCCGGGTTGTTCTGAAGTAGCCAGGAGGACCACTCGGTGAGCACGATAATATAGTCGCCCCGCCACCCATCGACGCTATCGAGATTCAGCAAATATACGAAGGGAATGAACGCGGTGTTAAGAGCTTCGTAGGCGATAGCCTCCTCGGGACTCATGCCAGCGGTTGCGTGGCTCAGCGCCTCGCGTGCCTCATCCACGGTATCCACGATGTCACCCTTGACCTGCCACATGGGCTGGTACTTCACGAATTCCTCAACGTTAAAGTTTTCGAAACCGGCCTCGCGAAGACGACCCGACCTGCTGGCCTCCTGGTATTCCCAGACTCGATCATTGTCGAGACCACGGTTGAAGCCGCTCCAGGGCATATCCAGGCCAGAAACAGTGCGATAAGTCCAGTCACTGTAGGTAAGCTGACGGGCGGGTAGTGGTGCGCTCAGCAGACGCACCGTGCGTCCTTTCGTGTGGTACTCTCCCCCGGCGGCGACGGCACGCATCTGTTCCCGGAAGATCTCATAGAGGTCACGGTAACCCTTCAACGGCTTGTAGTCAGCATTCCAAAGATGGTGTTTATTCTGAATAGTCAGACGTATCATCTCTTCCTTGCTCAGGAGCGCGTTACTCGGGCGAGCTCGTGCAACCATCTCACTACGGTCGGAATACTGCAGGAGCGGCGTCAGCTCGGATAGCTCCCAGGAATTGCATCCCATGGCCTCGGCGTTAGTATCCAACACGGCGCACAGCGCAGGCATACACGCGACGTTGTTGTAGTAATATTCGCTGGAAATCTTGCGCAGGGTACGAAGCTGCTGCTGATCCGCCGGTGCCAGCTTGTCGGTCGCCGCAAAGTGGTAAAGACGAGCCAGGTTCTCTCCCCTCGCAACGGGGAGTTCGGCCCCCACGATTTGACCGAGATGGGCGTTCGATTCCTCGATCAGCAGGGCGCAGAACTCGTTCACGTCCGCGATGGGGGTGAACGGCTCATGGTGCGGGGTGCCGGGCAACAGCACCGGCGGCACCTCTACGGAGGCGCCCGCCGCCTCCGCCTCTTCCGGCTGGGGTAGGCGGTCTTCGGGCAGGCAGGCTTCCGCAGCGCCGCGCAACTCCAGGGGTAGCACCTCGTAGGCTTCAAGAACACGGTCAGCAACATAGTTGGCGAGCGCCACCTGCTCGGCGGTTTGCGCCTTCTTGCGCTTGGCTTTGCTCACACCGGCGTATTGGGTGGCAATGAGCTTGAGCAGGCGCAGGGCGCCGCGCTGAATCTTCTTTTCGGTGCGGTAGAGGTTCGCGCCGAGTGCGTCGATGAGCTGTTCCAGCTCAACCTGTTCGAGGGGCTGCAGGTCGGGGGTTTTCTGCAGTGCGGCGGGTGCGCAGGCTTTGAGCACGTTCTGCAGCATGGTCTGGGCGAATCCGACGGAGGCGCTGGGCTCTGCGGTGAGTACAGCCATGAGCTGCCCGAAGCGTGCCCGGTTTTCTGCGTCGGTGGGCTGCAGGTCGGTGTAGATGGAGTGGAATGCAGCCGAGTTGAAGGCGCTGAAATCGCTGGTCAGGCCGCGTAGCAGGGCGTCCAGAATCTCGTCGCGAATGTCGAAGTATTCGCCCATGAGTCGGCACAGTTCCGCGCTTTCGCCCATGTAGTTGCCATAGCCCTTGAAGAGCACCCCTTCGGTGCGGAAAACAGCCCAAAACTCCTGGTCGAGCAGGGTCATGTCGCGGGTGAAGAAGGTTTTGAGCTGGGCGTGGTTGCTGGCGCTGTCCTTCTTCACGCAGGGCAGGGCTTCGTGCAGGAAAAGGACCAGGTATTCGGGGGCATCGCAGCTCAGGTTGCGGGCGCGAAGCAGCGTGTAGCAGGTTTCCCAAATCTTCTTCGAGCGCGCCCAAGAGTTCGACAGGCCCTCAATAAAACGCAGAATCCACTCGTCGGGGCGTTCGGTGGCGCCGAGCAGGAACGCGTCAATCAGCTGCTGATCCGGGCGCCCCTCCCAGAGCAGGGTGCGCATGGCGCGGCCGGCGGAACGGTGGTATTCCCACGGGTCACCGTCGGGGGTGCGCACGAGTGCGCCGGCAACGTAGGCGGCAAGCGGGGTGCGGTTAATGTGGTCGCTACCGATAACGCTCTTAGGGGTGAGGGTTCGGGCGAGGGAGGCGCGCTCCTCCTCGGTGGCGCCGGTGATGACGGCGTGGTATTCCTGCACGTCAGTTGATTCTGCCGCCATGAGGGCTTTGAGGGCGGCACGGCGCTCTTCGAGGGTGCGCTCACCGGCGTTATGATCGCTGGCGCTGCGCTCGTTAGGGTTGTGCAGCTGGGCGGTATCAGTCATTGGTACCTGCTTTCGGAGTTGATGGTGAATGGTTGCAAAGAGTTGAACGGAAGTGTCGAATGGGAGCCGGTTGAGCGGTTAGCCCTGCACCTGGTTGAGGATATTCCGGGCGTACCGCGCCTTCTGCGAAGAACCGGTCAGCGTACCCAACCAGGCACGCAGCGGCTCATCCACGAGCTCCGCACGGGTAGCAGGATCGAGAGTCGCCAACGCCTGGCTGAAGGCGCCCAGCAGCTTACCGAGCGAGTTCGCCCCGGTATCCAGGTGCGGTATGAGGCGCGCGAAGAAGCGCACTGCCGCCCGCGCATCCAGCTGGGCGAAGTCGGTGAGGGCGAGCGCCCAACGGTTCAGCATCGCCAGCGGCGCAAAGTTCACGAAGCCTGCCGTGGTGTCCTCAAGGCTGAGCTGGTCGTCCAGCACGCGGTGCATGATTTCCACGGCGAGGGAACGAATCTCAACGCGTTGCTCCGAGAAGCCCGCGGCAAACACGAACGCGCAGGCGGGACCCCACGCGCCGGGGTGTGCCTCCAACGCCAAATACAGGCTCCGGTCGAAAGCGCTGTGATCCAAGATGTACCAGTTGCTGCTAGCGCAGTAGTACGCCAGCGGTTCTGCCCGCGAGGGGTAGAGCAGGGCGTACTGTCCTTCTTCGTCGTGGTGGGCGGTGGCGAGGCCGCGGAAAGCGTTCAGCTCGGGGGTGGAAGCACCGTGCGCCACCCCGTTCAGCTGAAGGCCCCAGCTTTTCTCCCTCTGGGATACCGTGATGGATTCCAGGTAGGGGTTGACGCGCCCGGTGGCGAGGGTGCCGTCGAGGGCGGAGCGGAGCACGCGAATCTGGGTAGGGGCAGAGCGCGGAGCCTCCTCCTGAGCGTTCTTCACGTATTGCTCTTCGAGGCTTTCAAGCAGGGTCAGCGCCTCAGCACGGCGGCTCTGGGCGTTCTGTCGCTGCTCGTCGGTAGCGTACGGAGGCAGCACCTCCGGCACGCGCACACGCAGTAGCGCCGCAGTGAAATCCTGGCGCAGGATGGGGGCTCCATCAGCCAGGTTCTTGGTGTACCGGCGCACCAGGGTATCCGGATGCACCCACCCGCCAAACAGCTCAGGGGTGGCGAGCGGGGTGTAGCTCTGCCTGCTCTGCAGCACGCCGAGGGCATCCTTGAATCCGGTGCTGAAGAACGCGGCGTGGCGGGAGTACATGTAGTGCAGGTTTGGCACCGTACCGGGGTCTTCCCTCTGGGTCATTTCCGATGCCTTCTCGCGCTCACGCAGCTTCCCGGCGGCGGCAAGAACCGTCATGTGCGCGCGCATGTCGAACCACTCCAGACCCCAGTGGTTCAGCTTTTTCAGGCAGAGGGGAACAAGCTGTTCGAGCAGGTTCGGGCTCTGCGCGGTGCCGTCGGCGCTGAGCAGGTAGGCGGTGAGCAGTTCCAACTCCAGCTCGCATCCGGCGTGCGTTTCGGGCTGGTCCGCTTCATTGAGCGTATCGGGGGTGGCGCAGGGCGCAACCTGATGGTGCAGGAGCGCACGGGCGCGTTCTTGCACGTCGGATGCGGTCACGGGGCGCACGGGAGTGTCCCAGTACCGGTGGATTACGGCGCGGGAGGCGGCGAGCGCCTCCGCGGCGGCGGCCTCAAGGTCAGCAGCTTCAGTGAGGGCTGCGTCTTCCGTGCCGCTCCCCCGGCTATTCTCCGGGCTGTACCCATCTTCGAGGAGCGGCGAACCCTGAATCTGCGCCACAACCAGCGGATCGAGCTGGGAACGGTAGTCGCGGTAGAGTTCGCGGGCACGCTCGGCGAACACGATAGTCTCGGCGCTCGCGTTGTCTGCAGCGCCTGCCTGCACCCATTCTTCGAGGTGTTTAAGGGCGGCAGCCTGCACCTGCGCGTGGGCGTGGCTGAGCGCCATGACTACCGCATCTTCGCAGGCGGCAGCATCGAGGGTGCCCGCCCGGTACAGCGCTTGGAGCATGGTCAGGATTTTGAGTGCGTTTGCTTTGGTTCCGGCGCATACGGCGGGTGCCGCGTAGGCGAAGGCGGTAGCATCCAGCGCCTGCGGGTTTTTGCTCCAGAGGCGGTGAATATGCTGCACACCGAGGGTTACGCTCGGGCCGATGGGTGAGGAGAAAAGCGTCAGAAATTCGCTCTGACGTGCCGCGATTTCTTCGGCGGTGAGTTTGAGTCCGGTGACCAGGCGTGAGAACCAGCCAACCCGGTACGCCGGAAAGTCGCTCATGAGGGAGCTCAGGAGCGCGTCAATCAGGCGGTCACGGCTGATGAGCCCGGTTTCGCTGGCTTCGATGAGGGCGCACGACCAGCCGGGGTTATTCTCCTTCTGCCCGGGCTTGTAGGAGTCGCGCTGGGTGAGGGATACATCCCGGTTACCTTCGACGGCGAGCATACCCCAGATGAGTTCTTCACGGAGCTGTTCGTCCTCGCGTAGCAGCGGGAGGATCAGCTCG
Organism: Rothia sp. HMSC061C12; assembly: GCF_001815755.1. Classification (NCBI taxonomy): domain Bacteria; kingdom Bacillati; phylum Actinomycetota; class Actinomycetes; order Micrococcales; family Micrococcaceae; genus Rothia; species Rothia sp. HMSC061C12. Next base: position 203,597 of record NZ_KV821867.1, on the reverse strand, counting down.
CGGTCGCAGTTAATGAGGGCGGTGTAGTATTCCTCGTTGTGTTCGAGGCGCGCCCCGCCGTAGAGCTCAGCTAGGCGCATGGCAACGCTTCCGGTAAACCAGCCGAACTCTGCGTAGGCTTTAACGCGGTCCTGGGTGACGGTTCCGGGCGTGTTTTTACCGAGCTGGGAGCCGTAAGGGGTGGTGGTGATGTCGAAGTACTGCCAGCGGCGGTAGATCTGTTCGAGGGTACCGCCGACCGCCAGGATGTTGGCGAGGTTGCGGTTGAAGTGCATGATGTCGCTCCAGGTTTTCTGCTGCCTGAGGAGCGGGTAAATGACTTCACCGGGAAGCGGCTCGGTGATGACACCTTCGGGGAAGGTGTGCGTTTCGGGGCGTTTGCTCATGATGGTCTTTCGGAAGGAAGCTGAAGCGAGCTTTTGGGGCGTCGTCTTTTAGTGCGGTGCGTGGTGTGTCTAGCCGGCGGCGTGTTCGCGGTAGAGAATACTGACTGCCAGCGCGTGCTTGCAGGGGCCGCGCGTACCGCGGTACTTCAACCACCAGGGGCAGGAGCAGAGGTACCCCTCCACGGCGTACGGGTCGGCGGGCAGCACCACGGTGTACGTATTTGCGCCGCTACGCACACTGTACTCACCGGTGCCGTGCTCTCCCGCACCGACCCGCTCAATGGCGCCGGAGTCGGCAAGCTTTTTCGCGCCGACCAGGCGCGGGTGCATGGCGGTCAGCGCCTCGGGATGCACGGGCAGCGGGCGGTGGAAATACTCGCCAGCGTGCGCATCAAAACCAACCTGACCGGAGGAAGCCAGCAGGGCGAGGGCGTCGCGGGTTGCCGCCTCGTCCAGGCCGGCACGGGCAGACATAACGGGCACGTCAATGCGCGGCTCGAAGGAAAGCAGCACGCTGAGCATGTCAGCGTTCTGGGCGGTGTTCGGGTTAGACAGCGCCTGCAGTACGGATCCCTCACCGGAGAACCCGCGTGACTTTTCGGGGCTCAAACCAATGCTCAGGCGTGCGCCGGGCAGGTGCGCCACCCACACGCTGGGCACGGGCGCGTTACCGGCGCTCACGGGCTCACTGTACGCGTCCAGGCGCTGAATGTGGCGGATGAGCGGCTCAAGCACGCGCAGACGCTCGGGGCCCGCCACGCATACGGATCCGGCGGTGGCGCGGGTGGCAAGCCGCAGGGAACGCACCGCACGGGTCGCCCACAGGACCGCCTTGGTACTGGAGTTACGCGGCAGGGAGTGGATGAAGGTTCGGGCGGCGGCAGCGTCCAGGCTGTGCACCGGGCTCATGCGGGATGAGAGCATCTGCGTTTCTGCAAAGCCTTTGAGCCAGCGGATGGGCAGCGGCACTTTTTCTTCCATGACGGAGCCGTCAAGGGTGGTGGTGAGCAGCCCGTCGTCGCCGACGTTCAGGTGGATGGGCTCCCCTGCCCTGAGGGAGGCGAGCGCGGCACGCAGGGGCGGGTTGACGTCAACATTGGTGACGCCTACGGCGCTGTGGCTGGCGTCGAGTGCGCTGGAGTCAACGTCGAGGCGCGCATACACTCCGCAGCAGGCGCTGAACGATTCGAAGCGCAGGCCTTCGGCGGTGCTGGTGACGACGGGGTCTGCGGCGCGTAGGGCTCCGGCGAGGGAGCTGGGCGGCACGTAGAAGCGGGTGCGGGCGACCCTGGCGACGACCAATAGTGCGGTGGCGTAGACGTCTGCTCGTTCGAGGAACCCGGAGAAGAAGTACGGGTGGGAGGCGGCACCTTCAGGGGTGCCGCCGCCGCTGGTGGCGAGGCTGAGCGCGCGGGAGTCGGCGCCGTCGATGAGGGCTGACGGGGCGGTGTACGTGTAGTCGAGGGTGTAGGCGCTCATGGCTTCTTTGCCTTTCGTATGTGGTGTATACGTCCTATCATGCCGTAAAGATTCGCGCCCCGCTACCGCTTTCGTCATTGCCGTTTGGTGCATAAAAAATCCCCGGCATTCTCGGTTGAGAAGTGCCGGGGAGAAGCTCTATTTGGCTCACCCTCGATGGGGTGGGCGTGGGCTCTGATGAGAGGCTCAGGCTAGACGACGATCTGGCCGTTGAAGCGCAGGGCCAGGCCGTACAGGACCACTGCGATAACCCAGATGACAATCACGGTCACGGTCAGGCGAATCAGGTTCTTCGACGCCATACCGGAGGAGTTCAGGGAGTTGGTCATACCGCCGCCGAACATGTCGGAGAGGCCGCCGCCCTGACCGCGGTTGAGCAGCACAAGCATCACTGCGATCACGCTGGTGATGGCGATGATGACCATGAGTACGTTCATGATGACGTCCATGGGGACCTTCCTTCGTTGTCTTCTGGTGGGGTGCCTGGACTGCGGGGGTGCAGACAGACGGGTTTAACTATACGCTACAGCCGCCATTCGGTCACGTTGAGGCGGCTTTTACGCGGCGCGGTTGCTGCGGCGCTGGTATTCGCTGGGGGTCAGCTGCAGTGCTGCGGGGCGGTCGGTGAGCACACGCTGAGCGGTGAGTTCGTCGCCTTCGGTGTCGTAGGCGCGCACGTATCCGCCGTCGATGAGGTAGTAGGTGAACTGCTGCGCGGCTGCCCAGTAGGCGCCTCCTTCAGCGTAGAAGCCCTGGTCTACCCAGTCGCGCAGGGTGAGGGTGACGGGGATTTCCGGTGAGGAGGTGCGGCTGTAGAGCTGGTCGAGGAATGCTTCTCGGCGGCTCTCGAAGTACTGGTATTCGGGCGAGGGTTCCTGGTATTCTGCGCCGCCTGCGTAGCCGATGTTGCCGCCGTCGTTGCCGGGTAGGCGCGGGGCACTCACTTTGCGGTTGCGCAGGTAGCTGTAGAGGATCATGCCGACGAGGGCTGCGATGACCAGGGAAAAACCAAAGCTGAACATGCCGTTAAGTGTACGGGGCGAACCGCGGGGTCGGCGTATTCCGGGTGGGTTTTGCGGCGAGGGGCGAACGCGCCCGGCCCTTCTCCCCCGCCCCTTACGTCTGGCTCCTGCTCCCGGCTCTTACTCCCGCCTCGTACATCCACCGCTAACTCGGTGGCGGTTAAATGGTTCAGCGCCCGGTCGGGTGGGTACCCGCCAGGCGCTGTAACGCTATGAGACGCTATGGTGCGTCAGGGTTTTATGCGTCGAAGCGTGCGATTGCTGCGAACTCGTCAGCCTGCAGGGATGCGCCGCCGACGAGCACGCCGTCCACATCTTCCTTGCCCATGATGGAGGGTGCGGAGGAGGACTTGACGGAGCCGCCGTAGAGAACGCGGACCTTCTCTGCAACGTCTGCGGAGTAGAGCTTAGCGATTTCTGCGCGGATTGCTGCGGACATTTCCTGTGCGTCGTCTGCGGTTGCGACCTTGCCGGTGCCGATTGCCCAGACGGGCTCGTATGCGATGACGAGGGTTTCTGCCTGCTCTGCGGTCAGACCTGCGATGGAGCCGCGCAGCTGCTCGAGGGTGTACTCGACGTGGGTGCCTGCTTCGCGGATTTCGAGGGGCTCACCGACGCAGAGGACGGGGGTCAGGCCGTGCTTGTATGCTGCCTGGACCTTTGCCGCGCACAGCTCGTCGCTTTCGTGGTGGTAGGTGCGGCGCTCGGAGTGGCCGACGAGCACGAAGGTTGCGCCGAGCTTGGAGAGGAATGCGCCGGAGATTTCGCCGGTGTATGCGCCGGAGTCGTGGACGGAGAGGTCCTGGCCGCCGTAGAGGATGTCCAGCTTGTCGCCTTCGACGAGGGTCTGCACGGAGCGGATGTCGGTGAAGGGCGGGAAGACGGCTACTTCGGTTGCGGAGAAGTTGAAGTTTGCGTCGTCGAGGGTCCATGCGAGCTTCTGGACGAGGGTGACTGCCTCTGCGTGGTTGAGGTTCATCTTCCAGTTGCCTGCGATGAGGGGCTTACGCGACATAGTTCGCTCCTTAGCTTTCCCGCGCGGTATGCCGGGCGGGGTTGTTGTTCGGAATTTTCCTTTTCTATTTTAGAGGGTTGGCGGCATATTTTCACTGGTTCGGCGCGGTTTTATGCTGTGCCTTGACTATTCTCACCCCGCGTTCGCTGATTGCGCGGAACCCCGGATACGAAGTACCGGCAGGGTGGAGCTTAGGGGGCTCTACCCTGCCGGTATTCTGCCGGTGATGTTTGTCTACGGTGTGTTAGTAGCCGCCTCGGAGAAGGTACGAGGTGTAGCAGAAAAAGACAATCGTCAAAACAATCACAAGAAGCGCGGTAGCGCGCGCACTTATGGCGAGGGAACGACCCCAAGGCAGCTTTCGGGTAGCGATCTTCTCAACGATGAGCGCCGCAAGAGCACAGTAGGTGAAGCAGACACACAGCAAAACAACAAACGAAATGATGAGAGTAGCCGTTGCTACCGAGGAAGATTCCCAATAGGCGTAATACATCCAGAGGTAGGGACTATTTGCAATGAAGAAGGCCGTGAATCCGCCGGTGGGGAGGCAGATAAGCGAGTACAGGCCCATGCGCTTAGGCTCTGCGGGCGCGGGTGCTACCGCCTCGGCAGGAGCCGCGGATGCGGCACCATCTACGGCGGGGTCTTGCGCGGGACTCTGGAGGGCGGTTGCGGTAGGTACTGCAGTAGCTTCTACCGTGGTGCTTTCTGCAGCGTTGTTCTGCACGGTGTTTTCCTGTACAGCATTGCTCTGCGCCGTATTCTCCGGCAAGGGGCTGCCCTGCACGGCGCTCCCCTGTGCGGGTGCTCCGGGGTTCTGGGGCGACTGTTCCATATGTCTCCTAGGGTGGTTGGTCTGGTGTGGTTATCGGTGATATCGTGCGACTACCGGGAAGGTGGGTTCTTACACCTCTAGCCCTTCGAGGGAGAATCCCGGAGGGTACAGCGGCGTGGCGTCCTTATCGTCTTCCACAAGCACCCAGCGGCCGCGCAGGTGCTCCGCACAGAGGAAAGCGTATTCTTCCTCACCAGTCTTCAAGAACTTATCGATGGGTAGCTTCTCCCCCGTTTCGGGCACGTAGAAGACAGCCTCATCGCGAATACGTCGCCTTGCCTGGTATTCGCTGATATTACGGCTGTTCTTTTGGCGTCTACCGATACCGGGAATCGTAACCTGTACGCGGTACACGTCCTGATTAGCAATAAGCCAGCCGCGGTTTTCCCGGTACAGCCGAAGAAGCTCAGGGGAAATGATCTCTTCCGGATTGATTACTTCGGAGAGCGGTTTGGTATCTCCGGTGTAGTAGAAATAGTTCAGGGCGGCATAAAAGTACGCCTGAAAAATATAGAAACCACCGCGGTTATACTCATTCATTCCCGGCTGCAGAACGGGGTAGGGTACATTCTGGGCGGCGCGTTCTTCGGTGGCGGGCACGTACCTGCCGTTGCGTTCGTAGGCAGTGTAGACAAGCAGACCGGTTGAATCACCCTGTTTGACAAGCTCATCGAACTTCTCAGCCGGCTCAAGGGAAGCCAGTACCTTATCTCGTTTGAAAAGACGTGCTTCTTGCTTTTCTTCATTGGTGGCGAGGATACCGGCCTGTCGACCGACGAAGAGAGCACCGAGGGTGCCTGCGCCTGCTACAGCGAGGGCACGACGAGAAAAACGGGGCTTCCGTGGTTCCTGCTGGTGAGCGAGTAGCTGACCAGAAGATACCGGATGGGCTTCCGGGGAGGAACCCAGCGTTCCGTTCGTCTCCTGTTCCTTGCGTTGGGGTCCCATGGTTATACCTCCTTTTCGGGGATGAAGTGAATATCCCATCCGGGATTGAGGAAACGGGAGCATAGGGTACCGTAGATTGCTCCGTCGCGAAGGAGTCCGCGCGTGTCGAATTCGGTGATGGGCTGTAGCTGCCCGGTGTCTTTCCGGAAGACTTTTGCTTCGGGAAGGATGTCGAATTTGACGTTCCAGTCGAAAATTTTTTGTTCCTCGTTATGGATGCGCGGTTGTGCTTCGAGAATGTGCATGGTCAAGATTTGTTGATTGGGGGTGATGACCCACCCTTTTCCGTCGTCAAAGATATCTTGGATGGCGGGAAAGAATAGTTCTTCGGCGGTCATTGCATATTCGAGGCGGCGCGAATCGGATGCCAAAAGCATATAGTTTTGGCATGCGAAGTAACACTCGCAATGATATTTCAAATATTGCGATGTCATGTCTCGACTGAATGCATTTGTATAATCCGGTGGCGGCGCAGAATATGCAGGGTGTTGCTGATCTGCCGGGGTGTAAATTCCAATCAAATCAGTCTCACGTAACTTGTATTCACGCCGATAATCTTTATCGTCGTAAAACGGCTTATTTATCTTCTCGGTCATATTTACCCCTCCTTAGATTACGGCAAGTATTTCAAAAAATTCGGCTCTATTTCGTATATCCAGCAACAGAAGCACCCTTAGGCAATAAGAGATCACCCTGCAGATTTTCGTCAACGCTTACCCAGCACCCATCCAAAAACTCGCCGTAGAAATCTATAGTCGGGTGGCGGTCAGCATGAAACATATCCCGAAAATATTTCACTTCGCCGGTATCGCGATACACAAAATAGGCGTCTCCATATATCGACAATTCCGTCTGCAGCTTGTATATTTTTCGTCCCTGAATCTCTCGGCTACCGTATCCGGGAGTTTGCACCATATACGATTCGATTTCTTGATCCGAAACAATCCACCCCTGGTTATTGGCTATAAATTCGTACACATTAGGAAAGATGACTTTTTCGGGGTCAACTATCTTTGCTAGAGGCTCAAGATCACCGGTCAAATACCCGTAGTTCTTGGCGGCATTATAGTAGGCAAAGAACAAGTACATACCTGAAATATCGTATGTATTCATCTTCTCGCGGATAACCGGGTAGGGTACATTCTGCGCGGGGCTCTCACGGGTTGCGGGAACGTAGACACCATCTTTTCGGTATGCGGTATACACCAGCGGACCAGATAGACCTGCTGCAGTATTCTTATAGCTTTCCTCTGCAATTGTTGTTGCAGGCTCAGCGGCGGCTAGTGCCTGATTTCGCTCCCACGCGGCATCTTCTTGTGCGATTCGCTCGTTTAGCGAAGCTCTCCAGTTTGAGCCTGCTACATACAGACCCGATGCCGCGGCAACACCCACCCCGACGGATCCCGCCAGCAGAACACGACGGGAGATTTTGGGGGTCTTCTTCTGCTCTGATGGGTTGTTACTGATAGAGGGTTCCCGAGAAGCAGGGGCGTTATTGTTTTCCTTCACTGTGTTTCCTTTCCTCTAGTTCCCTTGTACAGGACCATATGTGGGGGTAAAGTTGACTTCCCACTTGGGGTCTAAAAATCGGCACACCATAGTTCCGTAGATGGAACCGCCTGTAACAAGATTGCGGGTGTCAAAATCAGTAATCGGGTAGAGTTTTTTCTCCGCCGCGATAAAGACTTTCGCCTCTGGTTTCAGGTCGTATCGAACGTTAATTTCGCACACATGATTTGCTTCATCCACAATACGGGGCTGACGCTCAAGTATCGTGAAAGCAAGAATTCGTTGGTCCGGGGTAATAACCCAGCCAGCACCTTTGTCGTAGAGTTCTTGGATGGCAGGGAAGAACAATCCTCCTAGCATATTTTTAAGATAGAGTCGTCGTGCATCCCCAGCTAGAAGCATATAGTTCTGATAGTTTGCGTAATATGTAATGGCATAGCGCAAAGAGGTTGCTGTCATATCCCGTTCAAAAGCGTTCTCGTAGTATGGAGGCGGTGCAGCATATGCGGGATGTTCCTCCGTTGCCGGTTCATATATACCGATATTGTTGACATCACCGATTTCATATGTTCGTCGGTAGTCACGATCATTATGGAACGGTTTTGCGTAGGCATTATGCTTCGGAGAAGCGCTAGCTGTTGCCGAAGGGGTTTCTTTTGAGTTATTCTCTTTGGTTTTTGGTGTGGATGAGCAGGCGCTCAAAGCTAAGGCGCTACCAACGCCAAGCACGCCCTTCATAAACCCTCTACGAGAAGTAGGGTAAATAATACTCACAGCAATAATCCTTGAGGTTACATAAATTTTCTACATTTGTTGGAGTTGAAATATCTACTGCATCAACTTACAAAGAACATTCATTGTTCAGACAACAAACGAGATTATTAAACGAATACATACCTTTAGCGAGTCAGCATCTAACTTGTCGGCGTTAGATGCTTGAGCCGCATCGTGAGAGCCGCGTTGTAAGAGCTTTAGCGCACTCACCTTGAAAAGGCACAGGGACGGCATAAGCCTGAAAAGTAACCATAAATTTAGCTTCCGGAAGTTGAAGTTGATGTGACGGTGAACGAGCTTCCTCGCCCACCCTTCAAGGTAACACACGCACACTCTGCACACGAACCCAGCAGGACGGATTCCACCTCCCATTGCTCCCACCTCCCCCAGCCAACCGCGAAGAGCCCACCTCAAAAGCCCAGCAAGAAACCCCCGCCAGCACAGTACCGAAAGTACTGCCCGGCGGGGGTTCCGAAAGAAGCTACATAGAGAAAGCTACAGCTGCCCGAATCCTTGCGGATAGATCGGCTCGTAGGTGTTACGGTTGCTGTAACCGTCGCGGTCAACCACAATCACCCACTGCCCACGCAGATGCTCCACAGCCAGCGAGAAACGCCCCAGATACTTCAAATATTTGCGAATATCCTGCTTCTCCCCCGTCTCCTTAACATAAAACGCAAGGTCCTTAGCCTTAGTCGTGTACAGGGTGCTCACCAGAATATTTCGGCTCGTATTTTTAGCCTTTTCACCCGCGATAAGATCATCAGCAACATTGGCGCTCAGCACATTCTTATCAGCCGAAATAACCCAACCGCGCTTCTCCCTGTACAGGCGAAGAATTTCGGGGTGCAGCACCTTTTCCGGGTCCGTGACCTTAGAAAGAGGCTCCGTATCGCCCGGCAAGGGGCTGCCCTGCACGGCGCTAGCCTGCGCGGGCACGCCGGGGTTCTGGGGTGACTGTTCCATATGTCTCCTAGTGTGGTTGGTGTGGTTATCGGTGATGTCGTGCGGCTACCGGGAAGGCGGGTCCTTATACCTCTAGCCCTTCGAGGGAGAATCCCGGA
>NZ_KV821867.1:171966-194465 GCF_001815755.1 Rothia sp. HMSC061C12 | reverse complement strand
CGTTTCGGGCACGTAGAAGACAGCCTCATCACGAATACGTCGCCTTGCCTGGTATCTCAATATCTGCCGACCATTCTTACTGCGGTCATTAATACCGGCGGTGGTAACCTGCAGGCGGTACACGTCCTGATTAGCAATAAGCCAGCCGCGGTTTTCCCGGTACAGCCGAAGAAGCTCAGGAGAAATGATCTCTTCGGGGTTGATCACTTCAGAGAGCGGTTTGGTATCTCCGGTGTAGTAGAAATAGTTCAGGGCGGCATAAAAGTACGCCTGAAAAATATAGAAACCACCGCGGTTATACTCATTCATTCCCGGCTGCAGAACGGGGTAGGGTACATTCTGGGCGGCGCGCTCTTCGGTGGCGGGCACGTACCTTCCGCTGCGTTCGTAGGCGGTGTACACCATAAACCCCGCTGCGCTTCCACGGTCTACGTAACCAGCATCAAACTTCTCATCAGGTTCTAGAGCGATTAGTGCCCTATCCCATTTAAGAAGACGCACTTCTTGCTTTTCCTCATTGGTGGCAAGGATACCGGCCTGTCGACCAACGAAGAGAGCGCCGAGGACTCCCACGCCCCCTATTGCGAGGGTACGACGAGAAAAACGGGGCTTTCGCGGCTCCGACTGATGAGCAAGTAGCTGACCAGAAGATACCGGATGAGCTTCCTGGGAGGAGTTCTGCTGGATGCTCGTCTCCTGTTCCTTACGTTGGGGTCCCATGGTTATACCTCCTTTTCAGGGATGAAGTGAATATCCCATCCGGGATCGAGGAAACGCGAGCGCAAGGTCCCGTGGATTGCTCCGTCGCGAAGGAGCCCACGCGTGTCGAATTCGGCGATGGGCTGTAGCTGCCCGGTATCTTTCCGGAAAACTTTTGCTTCGGGAAGGATGTCGAATTTGACGTTCCAGTCGAAAATTTTTTGTTCCTCGTTATGGATGCGCGGTTGTGCTTCGAGAATGTGCATGGTCAAGATTTGTTGATTGGGGGTGATGACCCACCCTTTTCCGTCGTCAAAGATATCTTGGATGGCGGGAAAGAATAGTTCTTCGGCGGTCATTGCATATTCGAGGCGGCGCGAATCGGATGCCAAAAGCATATAGTTTTGGCATTGATAATAGTAGCTATTATAGAATTTCAAATCAGCGGACGTTAGAAATTTAGTAAACGTATAGCTGTAGTCTGGCGGCGGCGCAGAATATGCAGGGTGCTGCTGGTCTGCTGGGGTATAAATTCCAATCATGTCAGTATCGACAAGATGGTATGCTCCCCTATAGTCCTCTTGGTTGAAGAATTTTTTAGTCCACTCCGGGTCGACACTCATTTCCTCTCCTTCCTAAAACGTATTTCCCCGAAGGGCTTCTCGTAACGCACGATTGTAATAAGTAGTCTTAGAAGTATTTCTACCGGTATATAGCCCAGTTCCTTCTTCTACTCCTTGCACTTCTTGTTGCGCGCTGTACGCCTGTGCATCGATATCAACGCCTTCATCATCACCGTAGCCACTAGCAACATAACGCTGAGTAGCATCGACATAAATATTCATACCGTGAGAATCCATGCCCCCCCTAGCTTTATCACTTTCGACGACATGTACACGATTAGCGGGCTCGCCGTATTGCTTTCCAGGTGTTAGGCCAGGAACCACGTCATTCTCGTTCACAACAGCCACATAGTTAAAGTGATGGTCAAGATCATCTCGTTGTCCCTCAAGATTGCTGGTCGGTGCACCATAGGTTACAACATTAGATACCTTATATTTACTATTAAATTCCTTATTATTAGCAAGTGAATACGCCACGGCACCGCCCTGAGAGTGACCAACCATTACTACTCGGTCTACGTCTTGTAGCTTAGCATCCTTCATTGCCTTTTCCACCATTCGGTGGTAGGGCGACAAATCATCAACAGGTTTATCAGAGGTATTACCAGCCAGACCAAGATTATTTCCTATAGAGCCAATCTCACCATCTTTTCCACCTTTTATCGAAAAATCAAAATCAGTGCCGGGAATATAAACATATGCAACCTTCTCCTTCGAATCATCAGGCTTCTTCCCTTCATAAACGTCAATTTGAACGGCTGAGTACCCTGCGTTTCCTTGCGATTTCTCCATGTCTTTAACATGTTGATTGTCATTAACTGAATTCATGCGTTGCGCCACTTGATGAATATTTTGCGGAGGAACAGGAGGAATATCCCCACTATGCCCATGCTGCCGCTGAACATTCAAATCCTCAATCTTTGGATCTTTATTAAAGTAATTATATATTCCAAAGGGGGAAAGTGGTGAATAATCAATTATCCCCATTATAAACAACAGTATTTGGGCACCAGGACTATACTTTATCTCGTTAATAATCTCAGATGTATCATGATTTTTCTTCTCTGTTTTTCGAACCTGATAGTCCCTAAATTCCTGCACTGACATCGGGCGCAAACCCCACGGGTCTACCAGAGACATAGGATTCCAGCCCACAAACGAATTTACGTCCGCACCGTGCACGATACCCGGCACCGAGCTCAAAGCGTCAGTGGACACGAAACGGCGCATGTTAGCGTCAGCCACACGGAAACCCATGAAGTCAAGGCCAGCAATATTGACAGAAGAAGCTGCCGGGCCAGCACTAACCATGCCAAGACCAGAAACAGCAGGCACAGTAACTACGTCACTTTCCCACGGGTTCGAAGACATAGACCAGCCCAAGCCATAGCCCAGTTCCTCTTCAGAAGAGATATTCTCCAGCACAGATCCAGCACTCATTCCGCCCACACCCAGCACCATAGGTACGGATGAGACAGCGTCCCACACCAAAGGCATAGATGCATTGGGGACATCAACCGTAGTATTAGCGTGCACTGAGGCAAGCTCACCAGTCATGTCATGGTGTAGCTCCCACTCTTCGCTGTCCAGGCGAATAGCATTCACCTGCCCCATGTTGCCCCACCCAAGGGTACGCTCACGGTGCTGTCCAGTCAGCTCGTCCGTGGTCACCTCACGGACGCGTTCACCGGCAGCGTTATAGAAATACTCAGTTCGAGAACGATTCTGCACAGTCCCATCGGTACCATACTGCACCTCAGAAACAGCGCTGAGTAGACCAATTGAATTATGGCTGAAGGCGCGTTCCAGCAGCAGGGCGTTATCTCCCTGCTCACAATTACGCATATACAATGCTTCAGCGACCATCATGCCGTTTTCGTAGGTCCAGGTTCGTTCCTGAATACCATCCGAAACAGAGACGAGAGCACCAGAAGCATCATAGCGATACCTCATAGTGTGTGCCTCAAACTTATTTCCTGCATCTTCAAGCGTGCAAACAGCAACCTGAGAAGAAGCATCACGTTCCACACCGGCGGCAAACATGCTCATAGTTGCAGTACCGTTTCCCGTTCCTCGGGTGCCGTTACGCTCCACCTTGTACCCTACGGGAACATTCTTAACAGGATCGAGTTCCCACACTGCATGACTATCATCTGTACGCGCCGAAGTTAGGGAACCACACGGAGCATGGGTAAATTCCATCTCCCTGGTACGAGCGAAGGCGTCTTTAGAGTGGGTATGGCGCACTCGCCCGGTTCCGTCACGCATCCAGCGGACTGAACCGTACGGGTTGCTACTCATTGTCAGAACACCATCAGCGTCGTAGGCATAGTTCAGCGTGTACTCACCGCGCTGCTTAAACGCTTGCAAGGCATGGAGAGTACGCTGGTTCGCGTCCGGGGCACGAAGAATACCGGTGGTGTGGTCAGCAATAGACACCGTACTTGAGATGCGCTTCATGCTCATATCACTGTGGGGTACGCGAGTACGGCTCAGCAACCTACCAGATGCAGAGTACTCATAAATGTGCTCTGCCTTTGCATCATTTACCGAAACCTTCAACGTGCCCTGCTGAGAGCCACGTCCACTCATCAAGGAATATTCAAAAGTTCCCTGAACTTCACCATCAACCGTGACTGAGCGGAGTACACCACCACAAGCGTAATCGTACTCAAACGAACGGATACGTTCGCCGTCATTCATCGTCAGAAGACGGCCTGCAGCATCGTAAGAGAAAGTACGTACGAGAGAGTCTGCCGCACTTTCAACCGTAAAACTTGTACCCGAGCGTTCTTCACGCAGAAGACGTCCTGCCGCATCCCATTCGTAGCTCGTTACGATACCCGCAGGCGTAATCCAGCGCAGAGGACGTGCGAGGGCATCATACTCACAGCGGGAGGTGCCACCCAAAGCGTCTTCAACGCTAACAAGGCGACCTGCCGCATCGTATGAGAAAGAACGGGTACCTTCAACACTATCTTCAATACGTGCAATAAGTCCACGTGAAGTGTAGCTGTAGCAGGTAACCTTCTCCCCCGTATCTTCTTTAATGCGTCGACCAGCAGCATCGTAGGTGTACTGCACAAGACGCAACGAGGCAGTTGAAGTATCTGCAGAATCCCTAATGGTCTTCTCTAACAAACGACCTGCGAGATCGTAAGTAAAGATAGTCTCCAGGTAACCCTCATCAGCATCGAGCTCGCTCGTTTTCTTGAGGGTTTTCTGGCTGGTACAACGGCCCGCCGCGTCATATTCAAAGAAAGTCTCTCGACCAGCTGCACTGATGCTACGACTCATACGTCCCTGAGCATCGTACTCGAAGCTAATTGCCCCGCCATCGGCAGAGCTAATCTGAGCAATCTGACCGTGAGTGTTATATCCAGCCTGCGCAGAGCTATCAGATGAAGAGTTGAGAAGGATAGAGGCATCCGGCATGTTCAGCTTAGGAACGGGCACCCCAAAGAGAGCCGCCATATCCTGGCGGTTCTCAAACATCGTCATAACAGACGGAAGATGAGAAGCAGTAAGGGCGCTATCGCCTCGCGATACGTTATCGCGGGAACCCAAAATAGTGGGAACACGAAGTTCCGGCTGCACCAAGCTCCACGACGCCCAAGGACCCGCAGGACGCTCAGAAGGCTGCTTACCTGCTGAAGCAAGCCCCGCAAGAGAAGAGTTAGAGCGCAAAGATCCAGCGGGACCCAGACCCGGCACCATATTCATCAGAGAATTTGATGCAGAGACAACTCGTCCCAGGGCATCGGTTACAACGGCGTAGTTACCGGACGCGCCCTCAACTCGCATTGAATACTCACCGTGAGAGCGCGAGTGGGTAATGCTCAAAGCTACACCAGTAGCGTCCACCATGCGACTCAGGTCGCCAGTTAGAGAATATTCGTACTCGGTACGAGCCCCGCAGGGGTCAATGATAGCGACGAGCTGCGAAAGTTCGTCGTATTCATAATGGGTCTTGGCTTCTGCGGCATCAGTCATGGAGATAACGTTGCCCCAGGTGTCGCGTTCGACGCTGGTTCGGTTACCCATAGGGTCAATCACAGCGCTTAGGTGACCAGCTGAGTATTCAAAAGTAGTGATGTTACCTTCAGGGTCGGTCAGTGCTGTCAAGTGTTGCTCGGAGGTCGGCGTAGCATTCTGAGCTGCTTCTGTGTAGGACAAACCCCAACGAGCACCCATCGCGTCGACTACCGTGCTGAGACGTCCACTCGAATCCCACTCAAAATACTGGGTATTGCCGAGAGGATTAGTTACTGAGCGCAGGTTGCCGGCAGCATCATACGAGTACTGCGTTTGCGCACCACTAGAGTCCGTGGAGCTCAGAAGCTGTCCACGGTCATTGTAGGTAAAGTGCTGTTTGAATCCTGATTCATCAGCGACGGCGGTGCAATGACCGGCGTTGTCCCATTCAAGATAAGTTGTATTGCCTCCGTTACGGGTAATAGTCAGGGGATTAGGGTCCAGCGGGTTCTGGGAGTAGGTATAGCGTGTTTCGGTGAAGGTGCCTGCACGCCGATTCTTATTCATAATTCGGTGGGCAAGCATACGGTCGTACTCATCCCACGTATAACGGTGGACCGCACCTTCCGGAGTATTTTCCGAGACAAGGCGAGCACGTTCATCGTAGCTACGATGCGTCACGGATCCGTCACGCTCGCAGATATAGGTACGGTAACCGTAGGAGTTGTATCGCATGGACTGGCGGCTTCCGTCGCCAGCCACGAGGGAAACAAGCTGACCGTGTTCATTTGAGCGCCAAATATTAGCGTGCTCACCGGTTCCGGAATCTTCAATCACGGTCATTAGACCGTGCTCATAGCGGTAACTGATATTTCGACCGTGCTCAGTTTTCTGGGCTACGATGCGGCCGTCAGTATCAAAGGTATTCTCAACCTCGCAATATCCCGTTTCATTCCAGACACGGTGAATGAGGTTATCCTCCGTCTGCTCATAACGGCGAGTACCATCAGGTCGCTGAACTTCACAAAGTACGCCAGCAGAATTGTAGATATAGCGCACATCGTTCAGCTGGCTTTCTATCTGTGCTGATGATTGTTCTTCAGAGGAGCCTCCACCGAAGTTGACGAGAGATGCTCCAGATACAAAATCATGTGCATCATAGCTGACAACAATGCCCTGCGCGCTAAGGGGCTGAATCAAAGCACTCGGTCGCTGAGCTACGGATTCCCCATCAGCATTAGCCTTTGGGCCACGGTTGTAAAGAGCAACTATAGCTGAGCTGGGGTGCCCCTCCATGAAAGCAACCAATTCACCCGAAGGAGCATAGAAATAACGGCTACCAGAATGGTTAGTAACAGACCAGTAGTAACTGGGTTCAGACGATTCCGTTACTTCAAAGGATGACGGCAGTAGACGATGGGCGGACTTGACCGCTTTATTCACAGCAGAGTATAGGGCGCGATAAAGCGCCTCTTGTCCTTCGGTATCTTCTTCGAAGGGCGCAGAGACTGAATCCACATTATACGTAGGTGCCGCGTCTAGAGCAGACTCGGATACCTTCTCCAGCCAGTAGGGGGCGTTGGGAGTTCGTGCATACCCGCTAGCCGAGTTCGTATCACGTTCAAAGACGAGTTCACGACCGTCGGCAGTGTGCCATGAGATGCTATCGGAGTTTTGCTCAAGTCGGCTATCCAGCATGCTTGACCAGCCCTTGCCAAAAGCACCGTGAGGGGTATTCGGGAGGGCAGCGAGAACACTGTTGTAGGTGCGCTCAAGACGCAACACAGGGTTTACATGAGAGCGAAGGTCAACTTCACTTTCAATGAAGTTACCGGTTGCAACGTTGACGGGGTCATTTGCGTAGCCGGATGAGATATTTACACCGGTAATGCTCATGCCAGGAACCTGCAGTAGGTGATGCATGGGAATATCATCATGCATCAGCTCATTCAGAAGGTTCATGTCGAGGCTAACTTGAGCCTTTGCCCCAGGCCCGGAAAGATCAACAGAACCCTCCACCGAAGCACTAGTGAGATTGCCATAAGTTGCAGCATCAAGCATTACCTGAGCAACTTTTCCTAGCCAGGTAGCATCTTCATACACATCTTCAATCCAGGTGTGCAACGCAGCAATCAAAGAATCAGCGTTAAAAGTTCCCCACGAAGTATTCGAACGGAACTGAGCATAGGTGGACGCGACGCGATGTTGTGCCTGGCCAAGTTCAGCATTCATAGAAAAAGTAATCTGACCATACTGATACACATTATGTGGAATGATAGAAACAGTGGAACCACCAGAGGCAATTGCAGCTCGGGTATTCACACGTTGAGTACCCTGTGCGGAAGAGTTTGCCTCGGCAAACTGTCCGAGAGCACTTTGAGAAACTCCTGAAGAAACTGAGTTACCCTGAGCACCAGTGAAGGGGTCAGCTACAGGTCGTGGCGTGTAGACCTCAAAATGCGGGGGGCGGGAAGGCATAGGACGAGGGGGAACCTCAAGATTGAGGTCAGGGTTATCAACGCTATACGCACCTTGATTCCGAAGGTCATACTCAAGCTTCTCAAGATCACGAGCTCTTTGCTTACGTTCGTTGAGCTTCTCCCATTCAGTAATCTCTCGGCGAATACGCTCTTCCTCGCGGGCAGCTTTAATATAAGTCTCCATATTACGAGCTGCGTTGCTAAAGCATTCCTTAAACTCTCGCAACAGCGCAAATGACGAAGCAAGCTTTGCTCTATACACTCGTGCATAGCCACCGGTGAACCCCTCCAGAGCGAGCTGAGCGGCACCACAAGTACCATCGGCGCCATAGCGGGCAGGGAGCTGATGCTCAATTACCTGAGTTAGATGCGTCAAATGCGTTTTGAGAGCCTCAGCGCTCTCAAAGTCAAAAGGAACAGCTTCAGTATTAGCGTGGACGTTACCCATATATTTACTTCCGGAAGTTGATGTGACAGTGAACGAGCTTCCTCGCCCACATTCGTTGCATGTGTGTTCCCTCTCGGTGACAGTGAGAATCACACACCCTTCAAGGTAACACACGCACGTTCTGCACACGAACTCAGCAGGACGGATTCCGCCTCCCTTGCTTCCACCTCCCATAGCCAGCCGCGAAGCATCCACCTCAAAAGTCCAGCAAGAAACCCCCGCCAGCACAGTACCGAAAGTGCTGCCCGGCGGGGGTTCCGAAAGAAGCCACATAGAGAAAGCTATAGCTGCCCGAATCCTTGCGGGTAGATCGGCTCGTAGGTGTTGCGGTTGCTGTAGCCGTCGCGGTCAACCACAATCACCCACTGCCCACGCAGATGCTCCACAGCCAGCGAGAAACGCCCCAGATACTTCAAATATTTGCGAATATCCTGCTTCTCCCCCGTCTCCTTAACATAAAACGCAAGGTCCTTAGCCTTAGTCGTGTACAGGGTGCTCACCAGAATATTTCGGCTCGTATTTTTAGCCTTTTCACCCGCGATAAGATCATCAGCAACATTGGCGCTCAGCACATTCTTATCAGCCGAAATAACCCAACCGCGCTTCTCCCTGTACAGGCGAAGAATTTCGGGGTGCAGCACCTTTTCGGGGTCCGTGACCTTGGAAAGAGGCTCAGTATCGCCCGTGTGGTAGAAGTAATTCATCGACGCAAAGAAGTACGCCAAGAACGCGTACAAGCCGGCGCGGTCGTAGTTATCCATTCCGGGTTGCTGAATAGGGTACGGCACGTTCTGCGCCGCCTGCACCTCGGTGGCAGGAATGAAGCGCCCCTTACGCTCAAACGCCGTATAGACGAGAGGCCCGGAGGAAGGTCCCAAGGTACGGAGCTCATCGTACTTCTCCGTGGGTTCCAGGCGCACAAATTCCTGGTCACGCTTCTTATCGGCCTGGGACTCCGAGCCTGTCCCGTTGAGCAGTTGAGTGCCCCAGCCAAACGCTATCGCGACGAGGGCGGCGCCGGCGAACACGCCAGCTCGTATAAACTTGGCGCGAGAAATCATAGACCTCATGAGCGCTCGTTGCTCGTTGTATCCGGGTCCGCCGTATCCGGGTCCACCAAAGTTATTCGTCATGTTGCTCTCCCCTCCCCTAGCTCAAACTATTTTCTGGGATGAATTGGACGGGCCTCCACTCATTCGTGAATTGTGTGCGTAGAGTCCCGTGTATTGCACCGTCTCGGATCAGGCCGCGCGTATCAAAGTCGGTGATGGGGTACACCTGGTTTGTGTCTTTGCGGTACACCTGAACTTCGGGAAGAATATCGAACCGCACGTTCCATTCCACAATTTTTAGCGTCTCGTCGATGAGGCGCGGCTGCCCTTCCAGAAGGTTCATGGTCAGAACCTTAGAGGCAGGCGTGATGACCCAGCCTTTACCCTCTTCGTAGAGGTCCTGAATGGCGGGGAAGAACATTTCTTCGCTGATATTGTCGATCCTCAGAACTGCCGGTTCGGAGGCGAGAATCATGTAGTTTTGGCAGGCGTAGTAGTAGCCCAGGTAGGGGCGCAGGTTTGACACCTTGTAAGCATTCGGCGTGTACCTCACGCCCGGGGCGGGTGCCGAGTAGGCGGGGTGGTCCCGGTTTGCGGGTGTGTAGGGCCCGATCACGCCATCGGCAACGTACGGGTATGTTCCGGTGTAGTCTTTTTCGTCAAAGAGCATTTGAGCGTTTACGGTCATTCTTTCCCTCCTTGGATTCCATATTTATGAGTTACCGTTTTCACGAGCTGCCGAGGTGGTTCTGGGCTACTCGCGGGCGGCTAAGCTCAATCGCTGGGCTTCTTCGCCCGCCTGTATTCGCTTGCTTGTATTTGTTTGCCTGTGGAGGTGCGTGCGCTCCCTGCTTCGCTCCCCCGCGGTAACCGTATGGGTACCGCCCGGTGAGCGCCGGGAACCTCTACATTTCCAGTCTATTAGAGGCACCTCTAACCCTCCCCAGCACAAGCCGCACACCCAGGGAATCCACAGCATATAGCCAGGAAACAGCCCCGCCCATCTGCCCGCGCAGGATTATCCGGGCATGAGCGGGCATGCAGAAACCCCCGCCGGAACGGTACCGAAATACCGCCCCAGCGGGGGTTCCTTACACTAAAACCGTGTACTAAATCTGTGCACCCAGATTAGGCGCCCAGTGCCTCCAGGCCGGGCAGGGTCTTACCCTCAATGTACTCGAGGGAAGCGCCACCACCGGTGGAGATGTGGCCGAACTGCTCATCCTTGAAGCCCAGGTTACGGACTGCAGATGCGGAGTCGCCACCACCAATGATGGAGAATGCGTCAGAGTCGACGATAGCCTGTGCAACCGCGCGGGTACCCTCAGCGAAGGGAGCAATCTCGAACACGCCAACGGGGCCGTTCCAGAAGATGGTCTTTGCGCCCTTGATCTTCTCAGCGAAAATCTCAGCGGTCTTGGGGCCAATGTCCAGACCCTCAGCCTCTGCACCAAGCTTACCGCCGGTCAGATCCTCAACGGGGCGGATCTCGGTGTTAGCGTCAGCAGAGAATGCGTCAGACCAAACAACATCCACTGCGGTGATGATCTCAGTGCCCTTCTCGGGAGCTTCCTTCAGGTAACGCAGAACGTTCTCGACCTGGTCCTTCTCCAGCAGAGACTGGCCAACCTCGTAACCCTGTGCGTATGCGAAGGTGTAGCCCATGCCACCACCAATGAGGATGGTGTCAGCCTTACCGATCAGGTTGTCAATCACGGCGAGCTTATCGGAAACCTTAGCGCCACCCATGACCACAACGAAGGGACGCTCGGGATCGTTCAGGGTCTTAGCCAGAACGTCAACTTCCTTCTTCACCAGGTCACCCAGGTATGCGGGCAGACGCTTAGCAACGTCGTAGACGGAAGCGTGCTTGCGGTGAACTGCACCGAATGCGTCGTTCACGTATGCGCCGTTCTCGCCGGTCAGTGCAACCAGCTCGTCAGCGAACTCGCCGCGCTCTGCGTCATCCTTGGAGGTTTCGCGTGCGTCGTAGCGGACGTTCTCAACAACCAGAACTTCGCCATCAGCCAGGGCTGCTGCCTTAGCCTTTGCGTCCTCGCCTACCAGGTCGGTTGCAACCTTCACGGGCACGGATGCCAGCTCAGCCAGGCGTGCAGCTGCCGGTGCGATGGAGTACTGGGGGTCAACCTTGCCCTTGGGGCGGCCCAGGTGCGCGGTCACGATAACGCGTGCGCCAGCCTTGGCAAGCTTCTCAATGACGGGCAGGGATGCGCGGACGCGGCCGTCGTCGGTGACAACGCCGTCCTTCAGGGGTACGTTCAGGTCGGAACGGACGAGAACGTGGCGGCCTGCGACGCCTTCTTCGAGCAGTTCGGACAGTGCCTTAGCCATAGGAATTCCTCCTGGATAGGTGGGTTTATATACCGTTTCCATCATACCGAACATTAGGGTGAATGACAGCCTAGTAAATAGCTTTTATATGGTGTTTTTCCGCAGAATATCGCGGATATTCGCACTCTCTATCAGCTATTTTCTTACGGTATTTTTGACCCAAAAAGGGCGACGGAAAATAGTATGTTTATACATTTTGGGGTTTTATTAAGACCTTTTACACAGAGCCTTGGTACAGCAAACCCCGACTCCCCCGCTTGATGCGGTGGTGCCGGGGTTCACTATGCGTTAGTTACGCGGGGTGACGCTTACACTCGGTGAGCGTCGTAAGCCTATTGGGGCTTAGAGGGATGCCACAACCTTGTTGGTGAACATCACGAGGCGTGCAACGTAGCCGTACTCGTTGTCGTACCAAGCGATAACCTTCACCTGGTCGCCGATGACCTTGGTCAGCGGTGCGTCGAAGACGGTGGAGATGGGCTCACCCTCGATGTCCTTGGACACGATGGGATCCTCGTTGTACTTGATGATGCCCTTCATGGGGCCCTCAGCTGCTGCCTTGACTGCTGCGTTGACTTCCTCAACGGTGACCTCGCGCTCAGCGGTGAAGGTCAGGTCGGTGATGGAGCCGGTGATGGTGGGAACGCGGACTGCGAAGCCGTCCAGCTTACCCTTCAGCTCGGGCAGAACCAGGCCAACAGCTGCTGCTGCACCGGTGGAGGTGGGGACCATGTTCACAGCTGCTGCGCGTGCACGGCGCAGGTCGCGGTGGGGAGCATCCTGCAGACGCTGGTCAGCGGTGTATGCGTGGATGGTGGTCATCAGACCCTGCTTGATGCCGAATGCGTCGTTCAGGACCTTAGCCATCGGAGCGAGGCAGTTGGTGGTGCAGGATGCGTTGGAGACGATGTGGTGGTTAGCTGCATCGTACTGGTCGTCGTTCACACCCATGACGAAGGTGCCGTCGATGTTCTTACCGGGAGCGGAGAGGATAACCTTCTTAGCGCCAGCCTCGATGTGTGCCTTTGCCTTGCTGCCTTCGGTGAAGAAACCGGTGGACTCGAGGACTACGTCAACGCCCAGGTCCTTCCAGGGGAGGTTCTGGGGGTCACGCTCAGCGAGGATCTTGATTTCCTTGCCGTCAACAACCAGTGCGCCTTCCTTGACCTCAACCTCTGCGTTGAAGCGACCCATGATGGAGTCGTACTTGAGCAGGTGTGCCAGGGTCTCAACATCGGTGAGGTCGTTGATTGCGACGATCTCGAAGCCGACGCCCTCGGTCTGAGCTGCGCGGAAGAAGGTGCGGCCGATGCGGCCGAAGCCGTTGATTGCTACGCGTACAGTCACTGGAGTATCTCCTTGTCAGTGCGTTGGTGGCGGTGTACAAATCCGATGCCTTGTAGGCTCTGGTTTAGTCGGATTCGTCCGTGCTCTATGTTGCCCGGTGCGTTCCGCCGTTGTTGGTAATAATCCTACCCTAGTTTGTGTGTGTTTTGGTGTGTTATATCGAGAAATTTTTGTGAGTTGCGCCATAAAAACCGGCAAAAACCCGTTGTTTTCTGTTGGTTTGCGTTGTGTTCATGCTTAGAAAATGTTGCGATACGGTCACGGCAACATAAACACACATGAAACGCACATTTACTAAAAACCGCGCCATATCAAGGCAAAATCTGAGGGTAAAAAATACCCTTTCACCTGCGAATGGGTTTCAATGACGTCCCATGCGCTCGCACGCAGTGCAATTTCTCACGCGAAAACAGACGAGCCCAACGTAAGACACACCACAGCCTCAAAACGGGTTAAATACGCTCCCGGCACACAGTTTTCGTGTCGTGTTGCGTGTCGCCCGCGGCGCATCGCACGGGAACACCGCGCGGACACACAGCACGAGCACACAGCACAGGGTCAACACGGGCACACCAGAAAGGCGGCTAGTACACGATCCTAATAAACGACCAGCGCCACAGCACCCAGCCCCGAATGAGCCGACAGCACCGGCGGCAACGCACTCACCAAAAACTCCGGCGCCGAAGAAGCAGCGGCATCATGAACGAGGGAGCTCTCCCCCAGCATCTGCTGAACCTGCTCGTACAGCTGCACCGCCTGCGCCGCATTGCCCACATGATGCACCGCAACCACCTCACCGCGCGGGGATGCGGCAAGCGAAGAACTAGCGGGGTCGGCAGCGGCAGAGCCCACTGAAGCAGAGCTGAGCGCCGCCGCATGCTGATGCTCACGGCAAGTCTGCACCGTCACCTCCACCAGGCGCTCCAGGGCGCGCGCCGCAGTGCGGGGGCGTTCCACATACGCCAGCTTGCCCTCGGTGATCGTGCCAATCGGCTTAATCTGGAACATCTGACCCACCATCGCCAACGCCGGGGAAACACGGCCACCGCGGCGCAACGCATCCAGGGTCGGGATATAGAAGTAGAGCGTGGACTGCTCGCAGACGGACTGAATGTAGTCCACCAGCTGCGCGGGACTCGGACATTCAACACTCGCGCCTGCGGATGCAGAGTTCAGCACCTCCAAGGCGCGCACCACCGCATGACCGTAGGCACCGGCGACCGTGCGGCTATCCACCACGCTCACACCCGTAGAACCCAAGCGGCTCAGGCGGGCACCGGTGCGTGCCGCCTCCACCGTGCCCGAGAGCTCACCGGACAGATGCACCGACACCACATGCGTAAAACCTCGCGACGCCAACTCGTCATACACATCAGCAAACACGCCCGGCGCGGGCCCGGAAGTGCTCACCGTCTGACCCATCACGTGCGCAAGCATAATCGCCTCATCCACCTCGGCGGTGGTCAAATCCTGCAGCTGACGATCCGGCTCACCGGGCGTGCGAATAGTCACCGGCATCGGAACCAGTACAAAATTACCGCGAGCGCTCAGGCGCTGCACGAGCTCCGGGTCGAGGGCGGCGGCGCTATCGGTCACCACGGCAATGCGGTTCTCTGCTTTGTTCTCTCGCTCCATATTCCGGCCCTTCTTCCGGTTCGTCAGTGCGTGATTCGATGACGAACCCTCTCCTAGCGTTCCCTGAACATTATGGCACTCATCACTACCGCAGTACAGCAAAGCCCCGCCGCGCCTCCGGGTTCGTTCCATTGAACGATCCGAAGCCACAGCGGGGCTTGTACTTTATCTAAGAAACTTCTTTATCTAAAAAGCTTAGATCACGATGTTCACGAGCTTAGGCGCACGCACAATCACCTTACGGATCTCGGCGTCACCAATCGAACGCTGAACAGCGGCATCCGCCAGAGCCAGCTCCTGAAGCTCCTGCTCGGAAATATCCTTCGCAACCTCCAGACGAGCCTTGACCTTGCCCTTAATCTGCACGATAGCGGTGACGGTGTCATCCACCAGCAGAGCCGGGTCAACCTCGGGGAAGCCCGCGGTCAGAACCGGGGTGTCGTGGCCGAGAGCGTGCCACATGTCCTCAGCGGTGTACGGTGCGTACAGAGACAGCAGAATAGCGACAGTCTCAGCAGCCTTACGGACAGCCGGGTCAGCCGCACCAGCACCGGAGTCAATAGCCTTACGGGTAGCGTTCACAAGCTCCATGGTCTTAGCAACAACCACGTTGAACTTGCCGTTATCCAGCAGGCCCTGAACCTCGTGCACGGTGCGAGCAATCAGCTTCTGCAGCTCCAGGTCACCGGTGGTTGCGTCAACGCCGGGTTCGCTGGTGACGTCCTGGGCCACACGCCATGCGCGAGCCAGGAACTTCTGCGAACCGGACGGGGAAACATCCGCCCAGTCCACGTCATCCTCGGGCGGGGACGCGAAAATCATGGTGGTGCGGATAGCGTCCACACCGAACTTGTCGAGCTGCTCACCCAGGTTCACGCCGTTACCCAGCGACTTGGACATCGCCTTACCGCCGTTGAGCACCTGACCCTGGTTCATGAGCGCCTTGAACGGCTCATCGTGCTTGATCAGGCCCAGGTCGCGAACAACCTTGGTGAAGAAGCGTGCGTACAGCAGGTGCAGAATAGCGTGCTCCACACCGCCAACGTACATGTCGACGGCACCCCACTCGCTCATAGCCTGCGGGTCGAAAGGAGCCTTGTCGTAGTTCGGGGAAACGTAACGCAGGAAGTACCAGGAGGAATCCACGAAGGTGTCCATGGTGTCCGAGTCACGGCGAGCCTGCTTGCCACACTTCGGGCAGGGCACGATAGCCCAGTCATCAGCAGCGGCAAGAGGCGACTGGCCCTTAGGAGCCAGCTGCTCACCGCGCAGGTTATCGGGCAGCAGCACCGGCAGCTGATCCTCAGGAACCAGAACCTCGCCACAATCCTCACAGTGAATCACCGGAATCGGGGTACCCCAGAAGCGCTGACGGGACAGCAGCCAGTCACGCAGGCGGTAAATGACCTTGCCCTCACCGGTGCCGGCAGCCTCAACCAGCTCAATAGCCTTAGCAATTGCCTCAGCCTTCGGCAGGCCGGTCAGCTCACCCGAGTTGACGAGCACACCGTCGCCAGCTGCGGCAACACCGCTGGTTGCCGGGTCCTCAGCACCCTCAACGTCCAGAACCTTCACGATGGGCAGGTCGAACTTCAGAGCAAACTCGAGGTCGCGCTGGTCGTGCGCGGGCACAGCCATAATCGCGCCGGTACCGTAGTCAGCCAGCACGTAGTCAGAAGCCCACACGGGCAGCTTCGCGCCGGTCAGCGGGTTGATTGCGTAGCGGCCGGTGAACACGCCGGTCTTCTCACGGTCGGAGGACTGGCGGTCAATATCGCTCAGTGCCTTAATGTCTTCGCGGTACTGCTCCAGGGCAGCCTTGTGCTCGGGTGCCACAATCTGCTCGGCGAACGCCGCATCCGCAGCAACCACGATGAAGGTTGCACCGTACAGGGTGTCCGGGCGGGTGGTGAACACGGTGAAGGACTCAGCAGGCTGGTCCTCGGTCGCCTCAATCTCGAAGCGCACCTCAGCACCCTCAGAACGACCAATCCAGTTGCGCTGCATGAGCAGAACACGCTCAGGCCACTTGCCCTCCAGCTGCTCCATGTCATCCAGCAGCTGCTGTGCGTAATCAGTGATCTTGAAGTACCACTGGTTCAGGGACTTCTTAGTCACGGTAGTACCGCAACGCTCACACGCACCGTTCACAACCTGCTCGTTCGCGAGCACGGTCTGGTCCTTGGGACACCAGTTGACCATGGAGTCCTTACGGTACGCCAGGCCCTTCTTGTAGAACTGCTCGAACAGCCACTGAGTCCACTTGTAGTACTCGGGGTCCGAGGTGTGCAAGCGGCGGCTCCAGTCAGCGGCAATAGCGTAACGCTTGAAGGACTCAGCCTGAGTCTCAATGTTCTTGTACGTCCACTCCTTGGGGTGAGTGTCGTTCTTAATGGCTGCGTTCTCAGCGGGCAGGCCGAAGGAGTCCCAGCCAATCGGGTGCAGAACATCGTAGCCGCACTGCTTGAAGTAGCGGGCGTTCATGTCACCAATAGCGAATGCCTCCGCGTGACCCATGTGAAGGTCACCGGAGGGGTACGGGAACATATCCAGCACATACTTGCGGCCCTTGGGGGCGTCACCGGTGGGCTGGAAAACCTTCGTTTCGTCCCAGTAGGGGCGCCACTTGGCTTCCATAGCGCGGAAGTCGTACGCATTTTCGTTGCGTTCGGTCTCTACCTGAGCAGACACAGCGATTCCTTAAATAAAGACAGGTTGATAAAAACTTAACCCTCCAAGTGTAACGCGAAACCCGCACCGCGCCAGAGTTGAGGCCGCCTCGACTACCAAATGGACGGCACCACCCACCCGAC
The DNA here is from genome assembly GCF_001815755.1 of Rothia sp. HMSC061C12. Lineage (NCBI taxonomy): Bacteria > Bacillati > Actinomycetota > Actinomycetes > Micrococcales > Micrococcaceae > Rothia > Rothia sp. HMSC061C12. The sequence continues at coordinate 177,041 of NZ_KV821867.1, read as the reverse complement.
CACCTGCGCAATCACCCGCCCAACCACCGATGCGGCAGTCGGGTTTCAGAGCCCTTTCAGGCTTCTCCCCTAGAATTAAGAACGGGACTTTGCCGTCCCAGTACCCAACCCGCGAAAGGTACCCATGACCTCCACCGTTACCCCGGACTCTCCCAACACCTCAGTTCTTGAGGGTGTGCCCGGACCGCTCATTCCCGGCACCCGCCACGACGCCCTCATTGGTGACGGCGCGCAGGCGGTTATGACCCGCTACTGGCAGTACGGCAAAGGCATGAACGACGGCACCTTCCCCGAAGGCTCCTACCCCGTGCTGCTCGTGCACGGCTTCCGTGGCGACCACCACGGCCTGGAAATCATCGCGAACTACCTGCTGAAGCTCATCCCGAACGTCAGCATCATCAGCCCCGACCTGCCCGGCTTTGGCCGCTCCGCAGACCTGCCCGAAAATGCTCAGGGCGGAGACAATATCAACGCGTACGTGGCGTGGCTAAACGACTTTGTGAAGCACACTAACCCCGCCCGCGAGAACGCACAGCCCCTACCGCTGCACTTGGTCGGCCACTCCTTCGGCTCCATCGTCACCAGCGCCTTCGCCGCCGCACACCCGAACTCGCTCACGCTGCTCTCGCTCATCAACCCGATTAGCGAGCCCGCCCTTGAAGGTAGCCAGCGCGTCGCCTCCCGCCTCGCCTCCCTCTACTACCGCACCGGCGCGGCACTACCCGAAAAAATCGGCTACCCGCTACTGCGTTCACAGCTGATTACCCGCGCCTCCAGCGAAGTCATGATGCGCACCAAAGACAAAGCAATGCGCCGCTTCATCAACGGCCAGCACGCCGCCTACTTCGGCTCCTTCGGCTCCCGCCGCGGAGTGCTCAGCGCCTACGAAGCGTCCATTACGCACACCGCCGCCGAATACGCCGCCGCCATCCGGGTGCCCGTGCAGATGCTCGTCGCCGAAGACGACGACCTGGGCACCCCCGAAACAGCTCGCGCCATGTACGCGACGCTGACCTCCCGCGACCTACCCGCTACTTCGACCGGCGCCCGCGAGCGCCTGGACATGATCCCCGAAGTCGGGCACCTCATCCACTACGAAACCCCTCGCCGCGCCGCGGAACTCATCGCCGATTTCGCCGCCGACCACTCAGGGAACGAGAAGTAAGGAACCAACATGAAACTCATGGTTGACGCCCGATACACCCGTATCGGCTTCCACGACGGCATCAGCCGCTACACCGCATCCCTGCTGGGCGCACTCAAAACCCTCATCGACACCGGTGACGAAGCCGCCGCCGACCTCGACCTGACCATGATTATTAGCGACGAACGTCAGCTGGAGATGCTGCCGGATTTGCCGCACGTGAAAATCTGCTCGCCCACCGGCCCGCTCGAACCGACCGCAGCCCTGCAGCTGAACAAGTATGCGCCGGACGTGGTGTTCTCCCCCATGCAGACCATCGGCTCCACCGGACGCAAGTTCAAGCTGATTCTCACCCTGCACGATCTGATCTACTACTCGCACCCGACCCCGCCCGGGTTCCTGCCTGCACCGGTGCGCGTGGGCTGGCGGCTCTTCCACAAGACCTACACCCCGCAGCGCTTCCTGCTCAACCACGGCGACGCGGTCGTGACTGTTTCTGAGTCGACCGCCTCGCTGATTCGTGAGCACGAGCTGACCACCAAGCCGCTGTTCGTGGTGCCCAACGCCCCGCAGCCCGGCAGCGTCGTCTCCCGCCAGACCGCGCTGGAACGCGCCACCACCCGCGAAGAGCAGCCCGTCAAGCACCTGGTGTACATGGGTTCGTTCATGCCGTACAAGAACGTAGAAACACTGCTGCTGGCGATGCGTTCGTTGCCTGATTACCGCCTGCATCTGCTGTCGAAGATGCCGCCGCAGCGCCTGGTGCAGCTCACCGACGAGCGTCTCATCGGTGAGAACGTGGAGGTGCACAACGGCGTGAGCGACGAGGAGTATCAGCAGCTGCTCCGCCAGGCGCACGCCCTGGTGACTGCCTCCCGCGAGGAGGGTTACGGCCTGCCCGTGGTCGAGGCTCAGGCTGCCGGTTGCCCCGCGGTGATTAGTGACATCCCGATTTTCCGTGAGATTGCGCCGCACGCCGTGTTCGCGCCGGTTGACGGTGCCCCGGAGGCGCACGCCGCCGACTGGGTGAAGGCTATCCGCTCGCTGGAGGACACCGCCGTTCGCGAGCGCGTGATTATTGACGGCCTGTCGGATGTGCGCCGCTACTCCTGGCGCGACTCGGCGCTCAAACTGCTAGAGGTCGTGCGCGGGCTCTAGGGCTTGCGCGGCTTATACAGCGCGGCGCTAAATTACGGCGTTAGACGCAGAAATGCCGCCGCACTCCCCCGGTTCTCGGGAGGGTGCGGCGGCAGTCTCATATTGGGTTTGTGGTTGCCGGGAGGCGTATGCGGCCTGCGGTAAGGGTGTACAGCGGCGGTTCGCTACACACTTCCTCCGCGCCTACGCAGGGAACCCGCCCTCGCAAAGCTCGGGCACCCTGAGGGCGCATCCGGAAGGTGCAGCCTCACCGCATCACACCGGAGCAGAAATCCTTACACGCACGCATTACATACACCATAATTTCAATCTACCCTCATTTGTTACATTAATTCTACTTATTTCAATAAACGCCTAGCGAGAACCTAATGCCTAGCATTAATTAAATTATATATTTAAAATACTATTGATAGCCAACAACATAATTCCATCTACACATATATTTACACCAGTGCAGATAGCCAACCAAAACAAACCCGTTCCTATGCGGCATAATATTTTCTGATTATTAAAAAACTTGGGAGACCTTTGGAAAACATCACCCACATGCCAAATCCACAGCAGTGCAGCAAGTGTTATGTAGTTAAAACCACAAAAAAGGGGGAGAAGTACAACAATAAGCTTATAATCAATCTCCATCATCCATATAGAAACAGACGAAGAAGCGATCCAAGAAATTATACCTATTAAATTATGCAATATAGGTTTTGATTTTTTAGGCAAAAGTAAGGATTTTTTATATACAGTCGATGCTATATGCTGAACAGTTCGCTTAGGCATATATATATCTTTAGTGCTTATCGTACCGAGTGAACGGCTATATTTATCCGTATAATATGTTCGAATAGCATGACCTATCACCCCATTGGGTGTAATTGTCTGCTCCACACTACGACCATAGTAAAACCCAACAGAATTCCCCACCGGATCCCAAAGATGTGAGTACCTAAAGAACTTGAAATTACTGGAGCCAATCATTTTTATGCCACCAATTTTTTCAATGTACACCCCGATTGCATTGAAAAATAGCAAAAGAGTAATATGAATAAAGATATTATATTTCCAATCTTCGGTTTCAAATGGGAAATTTGGGTTGGTTAATTTTCCATAAAGAAGAGAGGTCCAGCTATCATTGCCAATAAAAGTCGGATTTGCCCTATATATATCAAATGCTAGACCACACCAAGAAAAAATATTTCCCACAGCTAGAATAAAAGCTTGAGTGGCTGCGCCTAATGATATGAAAGCTGATTTGAAGCCAGAAAATTTATTTTCCTTATTACTCAATCTAAGATCTCCGATAAGGGAAACGAGACCGAGACCGCCACCAATACTAATTAATTGAACTTCCTTCCCCTCAAAATTCTTCATACTCTTTCGTATAGAATTATAAGAAAGGTACTCCCCCATAGAATGAGCGATTACAATAATTTTATTACACTTTCTATCCAACTTTTCAATATCACGCTCGAGGGATTGAATATATTGAAAATCATCACCCGTTCTTACAAAATCAGCTGATTCAGTAATTTGATTCCACAATTCTGCAATTCTAGCACTGCTAAAAATTGCATAAATCAAACAGCCCACCCCGATAAAAAACAGGCAAAAGATAAATATCTCAAACGTTTTTGGTGTCACTATGAAACTAAAGATCGTTAGTCCATATATAAAAAAATGAAGTATTTTCCTGCCTAGAATTATTTTTCTACTATCTACAGGTTGATAACCTTGAAGACTCACCCATCTTCTTAACACAAGTTCCCAGACAAATTGAAATATAATGAAGGGAAGAATTAGGATTAAGACATCTACAAGAAGATTAAATCTGATATTTATCCCCGCGCCTGTCGTATTATAGAAGTTAGGATAAATCTCCTGAATTTTATTACGCAGAAATAGGAATAAAAATACCAAACTTACAGAAAACACAAACCCAAAGAATCTCGCGTGAGAAATCCTTAAACACATAAAGTATATAAGCCATAAAATAGCTTGAAGGTTTGACGCCCACCGTTTCAAAATTTTACAAACGGTCTCACTCTTAAACATAGCACTAGGGCTATGCCAGTTTGATTCACAGAAAAATACATCTTTTACCTGCCCATCGTATGTAATCTTAGCTTCTATTTCAGGGGCACTATTATTAGACAGCACTACTTCCTTGTATTTATAATTCTCATTGGATTCAAATTCATTCTTTATAGAAGGATATATAGCTCTGAATGTATCCCCGGGGTTCTGGAATCCAATTCCATGAACAAAAAGGACACCTAAGTCATATTTTTTATTATTCTGATTGTTTTGGGCGGTTAATACTTGAGAGTTTTGATTGCTCTGCGCTGCATTATTTTCCCCCGTTAGGTTAAACAATTGTTCTTCAGAAATAACACCGGAATCTTGCGATGTCTCCTGAGAGCCTGATGAATCCTGTGACAACTCTTCTGCCATAGTCTTCCTCCTTGAGACTAGATGTACGTGTGCCGTCATACCATGGCGCTAACCTCCTGCGGTCAGCCTCACTTATTATATTCACACAAGGGGCATAGCCCCTTATCAACACACGTTTAAAGACCGAAAAGAACCAGCTCTGCCACTGCAACACAAACAGAAATGCCGCCGCACTCCCCCGAAGATCGGGAGGGTGCGGCGGCATTCTCGTATTTGGTTTATGGTCGCCTATAGGCGTATGCGACTTGCAGTAAGGGCATGCAAGGGCGACTTACGGCAACGGTTCACGGCCGCGGTTCGCTACACACTTCCTCCGCGCCTA
>NZ_KV821867.1:130685-171866 GCF_001815755.1 Rothia sp. HMSC061C12 | reverse complement strand
CTCGGGCACCCTGAGGGCGCATCCGGAAGGCGCAGCCTCACCGCATCACACCGGAGCAGGAATCCTTACACGTACGCGCCGCGTGCCGCTTCCTTCGCGGCCAGCTCATCCGCATGACCGTACGCGTAGAAAATCTTCGCGTCATCCAGCTCAGCAAAACGAGCCAGGTAGCGGCACACCGCGCCACGCTGAGCCTTCGTCATCGAGGACAGCAGAACAGGGTCCGGGTGAGTAATGCCGTTGTCGCGGCTCGGTGCCGAACTACCGAACTCGGGCTCGTAATCAGAGGTGATATTGGTGAAACTCATCGGTGAGTACCTTTCCTTAGGGCGTTTCTTAGTGGAGCGCCGCAACAATGCAGACGCTACCGGAGGCAACACCGCGAAAAGAACCTACGGAGATCATCGGAAGTCTCTTCGCAGTAGTGGTTGTGATACCTCTAAACTACCCAAGAGCTAATCAATGTTCAAGAACCATCAGGGAACGCCCCCATAGTGGACACGTTCCCGGTTGTCAGGAAGAAATCAGGGGCACCATAGCGGCATGGGACCGCCGAGTTCCCAACCGAACTAAAGCCCACCCGAAAGCTAATGTGAAAGCCAGCGTGAAAGCCAGTCCGAAAAGCAGAAATGCTGCCGCACTCACGAGGAGTGCAGCAGCATTTCCAAAGCTAATTATGCAGGCTACGCCATAGTTGCGTAGAGACCGCGTTCAGCATCCTTACGAGCCAGTTCGTAAGCGTGACCGTACGCGTAGAAAATCTTTGCGTCATCCAGCTCAGCGAAGCGCGCCAAGTAGCGGTAAACAGCTCCTCGTTCTGCGCTGGTCATGTCGGAAAGCAACACGGGGTCCGGGTGCATGACGCCGTAATTGTGTACAGAAGCAGACCCGCCGCATGCAGGTTCGTATGCGGGGGTGATGAGAGTCTGAGTCATCAGTATTTATCTTTCTTAGGTGCGTGCGGTTGTGAAGCGCACGCGGAGTTGAGTGATAGATACCGCCAATACCACCTCGACAAGCGCCAAAATAGTATCCGCAGTGCTGAATATATTACCGTGGATACGAAGACTACGCCAATTAGAATCAGCCAAACCCCAGCAAATCTTAGATGCACACGAATGCATAAAAATGCTGGAGTGACCTTCCAACAGCACCGCCTAAGCGCCTAAGCTATAGCGCTCTGCCCTGCTTTACTCTCCTGCTTTTTCTCCCCTGCGAGGTTATGTTCCTCTGCATCCTCAGCGTCTTCATCCTCACCGTCAAGACCCAGAAGAGCCGTCACCATCGGCAAAGGATTGAACTCGCTCAGCTGACCCGTGCGGTCCACCTTGCGCATCATGAATGCACGTTGCAAACGCCTCTGAGTCCACGGCGAAAGCACCATCATCAGCAGCGCCTCCACCACAAAAATGCCGACCAGAATCCACAGCAGCAGATCCGAAGAACCCGCCTGCTCACGCAGCTGCTGAGCATCCGCCACCAGACGGTCAAAGCCCTCCGAATGCAGGCGCGACGTATCAAGCCCCGTCAACGTGGACAGGCTCACCGGCGACACCACATTCAGAAGCACCGACAGCATCAGCAGAAGCACCGCATACAGTCCGTAATGCATAGTGCGCATCCACTTCTTCACGCGCGCAAAACCGTGGTTCAGTTCCGTACCAATATCAGTGAAAGCCTCCGCCTTCTGCGCCTGCTCACCCTCCGGCATCATGTGCGGCACCAGGCGGTGCGCAAGCATCAACGGCACCGGCGAGCACGCATCAAAATACTGCATGTGACTATTCACCGACGGGCCCGGCAGGGTCACAAAGCTGACGTCCACATCGGCGGGCTGAGTAATATTCGACCTGCCAATGCTGTCACCACGAGCAGAAATCTCGCACCGGTCAGCCACATCAAGATCCTGCAACATCGGCGCGTAGGCGCGCACATACAGGTGGCAGGCGCTACGCACCGACATCATGAGCACCAGAATCAGCGCGCCCCAAAACGCCACGGAGGTAGCGGTCAGCTCAGGGACCGCGCCCTCAACACGCAACTGAGCCAGCAGCAGCATGAACACCGCGTACAGCATGAAAACGCCGTGCACGAAGAGCAGCGGAATCAGCCACTTCACGTAGGCGCGCGTGCCGTACGGGTTGAACAGGCGCACATCCACCGGGGTGTTTACCGAGGTAGTTGCGGAGGCGCTTTCCCGGGTGCTCTTGCAGCCAATACGCGCCCTACCCTTGAAGGCACCCGGCACGCTCGCAACCAGGGGTACCACGCTCAACGCTAGGGGTACCAGCATCGTATAGTGCAGCAGAGAACGGTACGGACCAAACAGCAGGGACGCTTCCACCAGCCAGGAGAACGCCGCAACCGCGCTCACCCACAGCAGCATGGCGCGGTTACGGTAGCCGCCCGCGGCATCCAGGTGCCCCGGAATGTCGTTGCGGTCACTAGCGATAATGCTAATCGGGACCACGCCACTACCCAGGCCGTAGAAGAAACGAATCGGCTTCTTACCCGCCGCCGCACGACGACGCAGCAACTCATAGCTCAAATACCCGCCCTGCGAATGGGCAATAATGCCCACCGCATCGCTACGGGAACTCAAATCGTCCAGCTGACGATCCAGACGCGCATAAATACGCTCCAAATCGCGCGACTCCGGGCTGGTCGCCGTCTGAATCAGCTGCGTCGGAATAGCCTTCACCAGCGCCCACAGCTCACGGGCACGACGAGCCAAAACCCAGCCCACAATACCCAGGCCGAGCACCGCCGCCAGACCCGTAAATGCACCCTGCGGAGTACCCAGAGACGCCACAAAAGCATCACGGAACGTCATGAGCGCCATAGCCGCCCACCAGCCACAGCGCCACGTTCACAAACCGCGCCGTAGAACGTAGCAGGTGCCCGACACGCTCACGCCAGGTCGTGCCGGGGCGCTCATAGTAAAAGCAGAACATCAAAAACAGCGGCAAAACCGACGCCAACCAGGGCAAATGCTCCTTCAACGGGCGGTAATGTCTGGGCCGCCAGAAACCCTCCTGAAAGAGGAGGCTACGGCGAGTGACCGTGCGAACCGGACGCGGCTTCGGCTGAGGCAGGCGCGGAAGTTCAATATTGGGCAGCTCGATGTTCGGGAAATCGATGTTCGGGAGTTCTACCTTGGGAAGCTCAATTTTCGGCAGATCAATCTTAGGGAGCTCCACCTTAGGAAGTTCTACCTTTGGCAACTCCACCTTGGGTAGCTCAACCTTGGGCAGCTCGACCTTGGGCAGCTCGACCTTGGGCAGCTCTACCTTGGGTAACTCCACTTTGGGCAGCTCTACCTTCGGAAGTTCAACTTTCGGCAGACTGATTCTTGTAGATTCTTTGGGCTCGGAGGCTTCGGCGGGTTCTTCCTGCGCGGAGTTCTCTTCAACCTGCGGGCTTTCCTCAACCGGGTCAGCAGGGTACTCCGTGCGCTCAATCGTCAACGAATACGTCAACTCGCTATGGTGGCTCAGCGGGTTCACCTCAGCGGCAGACGGGAGGGTATCACCGTCAGGAATCACCTCAACACGAACCCGCGCAGAAGCCTCCTCAGCGGGGTTCTCTTCGGAGAGCGCGACAGAATCCGTGTTCAGCGCCAGCAGAGTCTGCACACTATGCGCCACCGGCTTGCCAAAATACGCGAGCGTCTCCCCGTGATTCTGGTAGCCGATACCGTGAACCAGCAGCACCGCCGCATCATGATGCTGGCCCTTGCGGTGCAGGGCACTCTTCGGATGCGCAGAAGCATACTTCGTTAGCCGCTGCTGCTCACCGTCAGGCAGCGCACTACCCTTCAGCAGATGAGGCACCTTCGACATGCCTCTCACCTCCTCGCCTCTGCGCACAGCGCGCCCGCAAACCCGCGTAGCTCAACGCCCAACCCGGGGCAAAAACCGCCCCTCACTAGAACACTACAGCACGACTAGAAAATCACAGCACGTCCAAGCCGTCACAGCGAATCTGAACCGGGCGCTCCCCCACGTTCTTCTTCAACGCCGCAATCGTTGCACGCGTAGCACGCAACTCACGGGTCACGTGCTGGGCAATGCCGTACGAGAAGAACATCAGGGTACGCCAATCGCCCTGAACCGGCGCCTCCTCAGAATCCTCCTCAAGAGACTCCGACCAGGCAAAATACCCCTGATCCAGAGGAACCGGGCCCACAATACGCAGCTGCTCACGCACCCGCTCCGGCAACGCAGAAGAGCCCAAGAACTCCTCCATGAAGGCGCGAACATCCGCCTCCGCACCGGTCACCGCAGCCGTACGAACCGCCGGAGGCAGACCCGTCTGAGCGCGCTCCTCCAGCTCCTGACGAGCAAACCACGCCGGATCCCAACGCACCAGCGCCTGCTCCACCGGCGACGGCGAAGCAGTCGTCACCACCGTACCCTCAAGAGCCGCAGGACGAACCAATGCCGCCGCATTCAACCAGCGACGCAACGCCGCCTCCGGGGCACGCAACGAATCAAAACGAAGCATCTTATCGGCATCCAGAAGAAGCGCCGCCGCATAGCCGCCAAAAGCCACCGGCTCAGCACCCGGAGTCGCCACCACCAACGCAGGCTCAGGACCAACCGACGCCCGCACATGGTCACCCGCCGAAGAAATCACCGGAACATTCGGGAACGCACGGCCCAGCTCCTCAGCAGTACGAGTCGCACCCGCCGCCGAATAACGCCAATGCGTAAAACCGCATTCAGAACAACGCCACTGCTGCGCCAAATGACCGCACCACGAACACGACGGAACCGACGAACCCGAAGCCACCGACAAAGGCCCACTACACTCGCCACAACGCGCCGGCATGCGGCAACGCTCGCACGAAAACGACGGAATATAACCGCTACGCGCCACCTGCACCAACACAGGACCACGCGCCAACGCCCGACGAGCATGCTCAAACGCCAGGTGCGGAATACGCGCCATCGCCGCCAACGGGTCACGCGCCAACTCAAACTCCGAACCTGTCGAAAAAATACGCGGCGAATAATCACGCACCAACGCACGCGGCGCACGCACATGAGACGCCCAACGGGTACGCACCAGACGCGCCGCCTCACTACTCATACTGAACCCGGCAAACAGCGCCGCAGTATTCTCAGCAGAAGCACGCAGAAGCAACACATCACGAGCATGACAATACGGGGCGCGCTGCTCCACCAGCGAAGAATCGCCGTCATCCCAGCACACCACCAGGCCCAGGTTCGCCACCGGCGCGTAGGCGGCAGCGCGGGTACCAATCACCACCGGCACCTGCCCCAGGCGAGCCTTAACAAAACCGTGATAGCGAGTATGCGGAGTCGAATCAGAACTCAAACGCACAAACGAATCAGCGGGCAGACGCTCGGCGAGCGCCGCCTCCAGAAGATCCAGGTTCTTAGCGGTCGGAACCACCGCAATAGCGCCGCGACCACTCGCAGCAGCAGCCGCGAGTGCGGTCGCCAAAACATCCGCCCACGTGTGCTCCAGGTGGCCGGGAAGGACCGTCATCACGGCGCGGGTCGCGGCACCGGCGGCGACGTCCTCAATGAACTCCGCGCCGTTCTCGTAATCGGAGAAGACGGAGGCGGCATCCGGCGCATCCGGGTTCAGCGCCGGCGGGTCCAGCACGAAGGGTGCGAGCGCGCCGGGAGTGGCAAGCCAGGCGTACGGGTCGGCAGTGCTGGAGGCGGCGGAGACGGCAGAAGACTCGGGAGCCGTGTGCTCAGATTCCGCGGCCTCGAGAGCCGCGTTCTCGGGGGCGTTTTCCTGCGACTTCTCCCCCGCGCTCGCCGGGGTCATCTCGGGAGTGTTCTCCGGGGTGTTCTCGGGGGTATTGGAAGTACTTACCGGGGCAGAATCACCCAAATACGCCGACTCGTAACCCGGCAGAAGCGGCGCGTACTTCTTATCCAGCGCGGCAATACGCGGCGGCACCGCCAGGCGCAACACGTTCGCCACCGTGGAGGCGTAACGGTCGGCAAGCGCCTCAGCAAGCGCAAAAATTTCGGGCGCAACAGACGGCACACGCGACAGCACCGACTTGAGCGGTAGTAGCGAGGTACGCGTCCAATCAGTCGTGGCGGCGCGCTCCTCAATGTAACCGGTCAGCTCGTGACCGTTGAACAGCACGCGCACGCGGGCGCCGGGCACCGCATCCTCACTCAGCTCAGCGGGCACACGATAATCAAACGTGCGGTCCACCTGCGGCAGGGTGCTATCCACGCGCACACGCGCCACAGGGTTCGGCACGCCGCTCGCCTCCAACTCGGCGGCAACGTTCACCGGCTCCGGGGCAGCCGGAATCAGGGCATCACGAAGAGCAGGAAATCCCTGCAACAGGTCAAGCTGTTGCAGGGATTCCTGCTGAGCACCCAACGGTGCCGAAGAGTTCGATTCAGAACTGCTCTGAGTCACCCGAATCTGCGTGCTCCTCTACCCTGACAGATATTAGGAGGAGGACACTGCCGAACGCAGTGCATCCACGCGGTTCAGGCGCTCCCAGGTGAATTCCGGCTCGGTACGACCGAAGTGGCCGTGAGCTGCGGTCTTCTTGTAAATCGGGCGGCGCAAATCCAGTTCGTTAATGATTGCCAGCGGGCGCAGGTCGAAGACCTCACGCACAGCCTTCTCAATCTTGATCGGGTCGACCTTCTCGGTACCGAAGGTTTCAACATACAGACCGACCGGCGCTGCCTGGCCGATAGCGTACGCAACCTGAACCTCGGCGCGGTCAGCCAGACCGGCACCCACAATGTTCTTCGCAACCCAACGCATTGCGTACGCTGCGGAACGGTCCACCTTCGACGGGTCCTTACCGGAGAACGCGCCACCACCGTGACGAGCCGAACCGCCGTAGGTGTCCACAATGATCTTGCGGCCGGTCAGGCCCGCGTCACCCACGGGGCCACCCTGAACGAAGCGGCCAGCGGGGTTCACAATGAACTTGGCGTTGGAGGAATCCAGCTCGACGCTACCCAGAACCGGCGCGATAACGTGCTTCTCAATGTCTGCACGCAGGTCAGCCAGGTCGTAGCTTGCGGTGTGCTGGCTCGAAACAACCACGGTATCCACGGAGACAGGCACGTTGTTCGAATCGTAGCCGAGGGTCACCTGAGTCTTGCCGTCGGGGCGCAGCTCGGTCAGCAGGCCGTCCTTACGGACCTTGGTCAGACGCTCAGAGAGGCGGTGCGCCAGCCAAATCGGGGCGGGCATCAGCACGTTGGTCTCGTTGGATGCGTAACCGAACATGATGCCCTGGTCGCCCGCACCCTGGCGGTCGTACTCGTCAGCAGCAATGCCCTGACGAACCTCGAGGGACTCGTACACGCCGGCGTTAATGTCCGGGGACTGCTCGCCAATGGACACGGACACGCCGCAGAACTCACCGTCGAAGCCGCGGGTAGAGGAATCGTAGCCGATACCCAGAATGGTCTCGCGCACGATGGAGGGGATTTCGACGTAGCTGGAGGTGGTCACCTCACCAGCAACATGCACCTGACCGGTGGTTACCATGGTCTCCACAGCAACGTTCGCTGCGGGATCCTGGGCAATAATGCCGTCAAGGATGGCGTCAGAAATCTGGTCACAAATCTTATCGGGGTGGCCTTCAGTCACCGACTCGCTGGTGAATAGGCGCAGATGGTTATTACTCACGGTTTCCACTCTACTGGTTGAGGGCGCGCGAAGATAGCGCGCTCGTAATGATGACGGTTTCCTTCAATTATGACACGTTTGTTAAGCGCCATTACGAGGCGGGGTGCTGCGTTCACACCCCGGGCGGGCCTTCACTCAGCGCCAGCCAGAGGATTAGGTCAGCGCCGCCAGAATCTTCTGAGCCAACGCCGGACCAATACCCGGCACCGCCGTCAGCTCCTCGGCGCTCGCCTGCTTAATCTGAGCCACCGACCCGAAGTGCTTAATCAGCGCGGCACGCTTCACCTCGCCCAAACCGGGCACCTCATCCAGGGCGGAGGCGACCATCGCCTTACCGCGCTTGGAACGGTGGAAGGTGATAGCGAAACGGTGCGCCTCATCGCGGATGCGCTGCACCAGGTACAGCGCCTGCGAGGTGCGCGGTAGCACGACCGGGTAGTCGTCGTCCGGTAGCCACAGTTCCTCCAGGCGCTTAGCGATGCCGGCAACGTACACATCCGTAATGCCCAAATCGCTCAACGCGGCGGAGGCGGCAGCCACCTGAGGCGGGCCGCCGTCCACGAGCACCAGGTTCGGCGGGTAGGCGAACTTCGCCGGCTCGGGCGTGGAGGCGTCAATCTCGCCGGAGTGCACGGGGGCTGCTTCGCGCTCCGCCTGCTGCGCCAGATGCCTCTTGAATCGGCGGGTGATGACGTCGTACATACTGGCGGTATCGTCACGCGCGGCGTCGCCGGTAATGCTGTAGGTGCGGTAGGCGTTCTTCGCGGGCATGCCGTCCTCAAAGACGACCATGGAGGCAACCACGTTCGTGCCCTGCACATGCGAAATGTCGTAGCACTCGATGCGCAGCAGCGGGTCGGGCAGCTCCAGCGCCTCCTGCAGCTCCACGAGGGAGGCGCTACGGGTGGTCAAATCACCGGCACGGCGGCTCTTGTGCAAGGTCAGCGACTGGCGCGCATTCTCGGCGACCGTCTTCATGAGCTCTGCCTTGTCGCCGCGCTGCGGGACGCTAATCTCCACGGGCCCGCCGCGCACCTCCGCCAGCCAGGACGCCAGCTGCTCCTTATTCTCGGGCTCCACCGGCACGAGCACGGAACGCGGAATATCGTAGCTGTTCAGGCTCTTCTCGGCGTCCTTCTGGGAGGCGAGGCTCGCCGCGATATCGCTGTACACCTGCGCGATCAGCTGCTCGATGAGCTGCGCGTCGGTGCTGTCGTTGACCTTCTCCACAATCCAGCCGCGCTGGCCACGAATCCTGCCGCCGCGCACGAAGAACACCTGAACGGACGCCTCCAGGTCGTCCTCCGCGTAGGCGAATAGGTCGGCATCCACGGTCGCGCCAAGCACCACGGCGTTACGCTCAAACGCCTTAGTCAGCGCGGCAATATCGTCACGAAGAATCGCGGCGCGCTCAAAGTCCATATCAGCTGCGGCGGCTTTCATTTCCGCGGTCAACTGGGCGATATGCTTCTCAGCGCCACCACCCATAAACCGGGTCAGCCCGCGCGCCAACTTGCGGTGCTCCTCGGCGCTAATCTTGCCCACGCACGGCGCCGCGCACTTATCGATATAGCCGAGTAGGCACGGCCGGCCGCTATTCTTTGCGCGGTTAAACACGCCGTTCGTGCAGGTACGCACCGGGAAGACGCGCAGCAGCGCATCCAGGGTTTCACGAATCGCCCACGCCTGCGAATACGGGCCAAAATAGCGCACGCCCTTACGGCGCTCGCCGCGGGTCACCATGGCGCGCGGGTACACGTCATTGACGGTAATCGCCAGGTACGGGTACGACTTATCGTCGCGGAACGCAATGTTGAAGCGCGGCGAAAACTCCTTAATCCAGGTGTATTCGAGCTGCAGGGACTCCATCTCGCTCGCCACCACGGTCCACTCAACGCTCGCCGCCGTATGCACCATAGCGTAGGTCTTCGGGCTCAGCGTCTGCGGGGACGCAAAATAGCTGTTGAGGCGGTTGCGCAGGTTCTTCGCCTTGCCCACGTAGATGACGCGGCCGTCGGCATCGCGGAAACGGTAAACGCCCGGGTCGGTGGGGATTTCGCCGGGGGCGGGGCGGTAGCTGGAAGGCTCTGCCATGGGTACTTTCTCCTCGCTCTACTGGGCTGCCGGGGTCATCTCAGGCTCGCGCATACGACAAACCGCGCATCCTACACCCATCTCCCCAATGCGCGGGGGTTGGTGCGTGAATGCGCGGTTTAAGTCTACGCGGTTCAGGTGGCGTGTGCCCTAGCCTGCGTCACGTGCGGCTGAGGGCGAAACGTTGTACTCATGCTTGCGCGCCTGACCGGACAGCTGAGCAATCTCGTCCATGATCGTGTCGGTGGTGACGCGGCGCTGCTTGCCGGTCATCTTCTCGCCGGTCTTCTCAAAGTAGAGCGGCTTACCTACACGAATCGTGAAGCGGCGCGGGTAAATCATGTTCGAGCCGGGCTTCTGCAGGCGGTCGGTGCCAATCAGACCAACCGGAACCACGGGTGCGCCGGTCATGTGCGCCAGCCACGCCACACCAATCTTGCCGCGGTACAGGTAGCCGTCGCGGGAGCGGGTGCCCTCGGGGTAAATGCCGAAGACCTTACCCTCCTGCAGCTTCTCCAGGGCAATGTCGAGCGCCTTGAGCGACTCGGAACGGTCGGAGCGGTTCACGGGAATGATGTCCACGGCTTCGAAGAATGCCTTCATCATCTTGCCGCGCGGGCCGGGGGTGTTCACGTACTCAGCCTTGGCGAGGAACGCAACGCGGCGCGGCATCATGGCAGAAATAATGATGGAGTCCAGGAAGGACAGGTGGTTGGAGGCGACAATCACCGGGCCGGTGGCGGGGAAGTTTTCGAGTCCGGTCACGCGGGCGCGGAAGACGGTGCGCAGGATTCCGGTGACTGCTTTCTGGGTGGATTTGTAGAGAAGCACGTGAACTCTCCTGAGGTGCCGATAGATTGCGGGCTGTGGCGGCGGTCCGCCGTGGATGCGGGGTGAGTGGCCCCTTCTGAATATACGCCGCCAAAGAGCACAAAATCTGTACTGCGGTAACCTGTGCCGCAAAAAATTTGTACTGTGTTTAGTAGCGTCGGGTTTTATTATTCCACACCCGAGTGTAGGCACGTGAGGGGTGCCGCGCTCCCCTTCCACATGCTGGGATGCGCCTCCCGTCAACGACTTCAGCGAGAACCTCAGCAGGAGCTCAAGTAGGAGCCGAGTAGAACCCCCGATAGAGGGAACCTGCACAACTTCCACCCCGGCGCATCCTCCCCCGTTACAGGCGGGGAAGTGGCACGGAAGCTAAGGGTTCAACCTCAACGTAATATTTCAGGTTTTCCGCCTGATTATTACTGATTTCCCCACCAAATAGCCGTGTCACATTATGACGCTACGTCAGCAAAGTTTCGTAAATGCGCATTTAATATGCAAAAATGAGAGCAGGGTGGGCTGTCGCACCTCCCTCAAGGACGATTCACCCTGAACATAGTGAGCCGCCCCTCCAGCGGATGTGCGTCGGGACCACTCCACCTACAAATTCCACGCACACTGGAGACATACACTATGGCTACAAAACCCGTCTCGCGTGCGCAGGCAGCAAAGATTGCCCGCCGCTCAGACACGGTCGGTGCCTATGCCGGAAAAGGCTGGGTACAGGCTGTTGCGTTTGTGATGCTCCTGGGCTTCACCATCATGGCAGTCCTTGCAATGCGCACCTACGCACTCTCCATGCCGCTCCCCGATAAAATCGTCGGCAACGACGGCAAAACTATCGCAACCCAAGAACAGATCCTGCACGGTCAGGAACTGTTCCAGGGACGCGGCCTGCAGCAGTACGGATCCGTCCTCGGCCACGGTGCCTACCTCGGCCCCGACTACACTGCAGAATACCTGCGCCTGACCACCGATGCTGCCGTCAAGGAGTACCGTGAACAGGGCAAGCAGGACCCCCGCGAACTCGTCAAGAACGAGTGGCGCAAGGAGAACAAGTACGACGAGCAGACTAAGACCATCACCTGGTCCGCTGGTGAGACCAAGGGCTACCAGCTCATGCTCAAGCACTACCGCGAAACCCTCATGAAGGGTGACACCTCGCAGGGCCTGTTCCCCAACGCCATTAAGAACGACGAAGAACTGCACGACATCGTCGCATTCTTCGGCTGGACCGCATGGGCATCGGCGGCAGACCGCCCCGACCAGCCCTACTCCTACACCAACAACTGGCCCTCCGAACCCAACGTGGACAACAAGCCCACCGCGGATCTGATGGTCTGGTCGGCACTCTCCCTGATTGCCCTCATCGGTGGTACCGGTCTGATGTTCGCCATCTACGGCCGCTGGTCCCGCGCTATCGGCTGGCACGCGGAAGAGGCACCCGTCCTCGACTTCCGTCAGCCCGACGAAGTTCGCCTGACCCCCTCGCAGAAGGCAGCCTGCATGCTCTTCGCAACGATCCTGGTGCTGTTCCTGCTGCAGGCTCTGGTGGGTGCGCTCACCGAGCACTACCGTGAAGAACTCACCGGATTCTTCGGTATCGACATGGGCCAGTTGCTGCCCTACACGGTATCTCGCACCTGGCACCTTCAGCTCTCCCTCTTCTGGACCGCAGGCGCGTTCCTGGCGGGCGGTATCTTCATCGCCCCGCTGATTACCCGCCGCGAACCCAAGAAGCAGGGTCTGCTCACCTACGTTCTCATCGGCGCCGTGGTCTTCGTGGTCCTCGGCTCGCTGCTGAACGAATGGTTCTCTCAGAAGGGCCTCATCCCCAAGGAATTCACCGGCTTCTTCTCGCAGCAGTGGGAGTTCCTGGACCTGCCGCGATTCTTCCAGATCCTGCTCACCGCGGGTATGTTCATCTGGATCGTCATCGTCTGGCGTACCCTCTCCGCTCGCCTGAAGGGCTCGAAGAAGACCTCCCTGCCGTGGCTGTTCCTCTTCTCCGGCCTCGCCATCCCCATGTTCTACGCGGTCGGCCTGCTCGCAGGTCAGCGTACCCACGTGACCGTCGCCGAATTCTGGCGATTCTGGGTGGTTCACCTCTGGGTGGAGGACTTCCTCGAACTGTTCACCACCGTCATGGTGGCGTACATCTTCGTGCTGCTCGGCGTGGTCCGCGAGCGCATCGCGATCTCCATCATCATGATGGACGCCGTGCTCTACTCCGTCGGTGGTGTGATCGGTACTCTGCACCACACCTACTTCGTCGGTACCCCCTCCGAGCAGATGGCATTCGGTGCGTTCTTCTCCGCAGCTGAGGTTATCCCGCTGACCTTCCTGACCGTTGAGGCGTGGGGCTTCATGCAGCTGGGTGCTCGCCAGTACTCCAACCGCACCAAGCCTTTCCCGCACCGTTGGGCTGTTATGTTCCTGATTGCTGTGGGCTTCTGGAACTTCCTCGGCGCGGGCGTGTTCGGCTTCCTGATCAACCTGCCGATCGTGTCCTACTTCGAGATTGGTACCGCGCTGACCGCAAACCACGCACACGCATCCATGATGGGTGTGTACGGTATGCTCGCGATCGCGTTCGCGGTGTTCGGTCTGCGCTACCTGCTCCCGGAGAACAAGTGGCCTGAGAAGGGTCTGAAGTTCTCCTTCTGGACCCTGAACATTGGTCTGCTGTGGATGTCCTTCATCTCGCTGCTGCCGCTGGGTATTGCTCAGCTGTACAAGTCCGTTGGTGAGGGCTACTACGAGGCTCGTTCCTTCGCGTTCATTCACGACGGTGCTTCCGCCGTGATGGGTTGGATGCGTATGCCCGGTGACGTGATCTTCCTGGTCGGCATTATCCCGCTGATTAAGCTGGCGCTGCTGGGTATCAAGGAGATCTTCTCCAAGAACGCTAAGGAAACCGTCCTGGAGCTGCCCGAACCGCCGCTGTACGAGGTGGTTGAGGACGCTCGCATCGCAGAGTTCGCCGGCACTAAGGCTGCCGAGGAACTGCCCGAGCAGACCAGCCCCTACCGTAGCGATCGTCGAGGCTAACCATGCCTGAGCAGATTGCTGGAGTTTCTTTCCTCGTGTGGCTGGCCTGCGTGTACGCGCTCGGCCTGGTCGCCGTGGGTTGGGGCTTCGATATTCTCGCCAAGCGCACCAGCCAGCGCATGGTGGCGGCGCGAACCTTCGGGTTCACCTACCACCAAGAGAGCGACGCGTGGCTCTGCCCCGAAGACCAGTGGCTGTGGGCGACCGCATTCGACTCGGATAACCGAGTGATGCGTTACCGCGCCAAGCCCAGCGTGTGCAACACCTGCCCGATTAAGGACAGCTGCACCGTCTCGGCGAACGGCCGCGAGCTCACCCGCGAAGTGGATGAATGGCCCTACTCCGAGTCGGGTCGTTTCCACCGCGGACTGGCGGTTGCTGTCTCGCTGCTGGGTGTGGTCATCCTGATTGGTGCCGCCATCGTCTGGCACTCCCCGCTGGAGCTTCTGGTGGAGGGTGCCGCCGCGGTGGTCTGCCTGTCACTGACCTACCCGCTGGCTGTGAAGCTCATGCGTTCCCCCGCGAACTTCGAGAACGATCCGAAGCATATTCACGCATCCACCGCTGACGAATCGGTGAACGTGAAGATGGACCGTTTCGCGGCGAAGTGGGGTGGCGTTTCGAATGAGCGTAAGCGCCGTACCGAGCAGACCCGCAAGCAGATGATTGCGGATGCAACCCTGCCGGTTCGTACCTCTGCCCTCGACCCGGACCGCCCCGCATGGAGCGGTACCGGCACCTCGGTTAAGCGACTGCACAAGACCACGAATGAGGTCCTGCAGGAGCAGAACCTGGCTGAGGTTGAGGCTGCCGAAAAGCTGGCAGAGCAGATGGCGAAGAAGTAGCGCTGCACAAGTTTTTCCGTTCCGGCGGCTGACCGGTTGATTGGTCCCGTCTGTTAGCTTCGGCGGCGACCCCGTGTGGATTTCTCTTTTATTCCTCTTTTGAGTTTTCCATGCGGGGTGCCGCTAAAGCACCGACCGCCGCGATGTGCGCCGGGACGGAAAATTCCCCTCCCCAAACTCCCTAAAACTTAGCCCGGTACCGGGCACCCCTACTACCTGCACCGTACGAGGCGCGGGCAGGTGGGCACACATACCGTCCTCCCCCAATATTTGTGAAGGAAAACCATGGATCCCGTCACTTTGGCAACTATCCTCATCCCAGTTGCCGTCATTGTTCTTTTTATTCTGATTCGTATGTTCCGCGTCATCCCCGAATACGAGCGTGGCATCTCTTTCCGCTTCGGTCACCTGCGTTCGGAGCTGAAGCCCGGCCTGAACGTCGTCTTCCCCCTCGTCGACTCCCTGCAGCGCGTTGATATGCGTGTTATCACCCTGACCATTCCCCCGCAGGAAGTCATCACCAAGGACAACGTTCCCGCCCGCGTGAACGCCGTGGTCCTCTTCCGCGTGACCAACGCCAAGAACGCCGTGCTTGAGGTTGAGAACTACCCGATTGCCACCAGCCAGATTGCGCAGACCACCCTGCGTTCCCTGCTCGGCCGCGTTGACCTGGACACCCTGCTCGCACACCGCGAGGACCTGAACGAGGACCTGCGCTCCATCATCGGTTCGCGCACCGAGCCGTGGGGTATTCAGGTGGAGCTCGTCGAAATCAAGGACGTTGAGATTCCCGAGGCTATGCAGCGCGCCATGGCTCGCGAGGCTGAGGCTGAGCGTGAGCGCCGCGCAAAGATCATTTCGGCACGCGGTGAGCTGGAGGCCTCCAGCGAGCTGAAGGAAGCATCCGACATTCTGAGCCAGTCCCCCGCCTCCCTGCAGCTGCGTTACCTGCAGACCCTGCTGGAGCTGGGTGCCGACCAGAACTCGACCGTGGTCTTCCCGCTGCCCATGGACGTGATTGGTCCGCTCGTGGGTGCACTCAAGGGCGAGAGCAAGTAAGCTACTCTCCCCGAGCTAAAAACCGAATAGTATGCAGGCCCCGAGCAGACACCTGCTCGGGGCCTTCGCTTTAACAGGGGTTACCCGGCGGGGTGCTTATCCTCTCCGGTACCCTGCTGACTTATGCCGTAGCATGGAACCAGCGGCATTACTGCTACGCACAGACCCACCCACCGTGAGAGAAGGCGCATGCTACACCACCTCCGCGAGATGCTACACCGCATCCCAGCACCTCGACGCTACGGGCGCGTCATGGCTCTGCTCCTCGCCTCCCTGGGCGGCGCAGTGGACGTCTTCTCGCACATCCACTATGAAGCGCTCGTTGCCACGCAGACCGGTAACTTTATTCTGCTCATCGCCGATCTGCACCGTGACGCACCGCATGTGGTGCACCTGCGCTGGCTCTCCGTTATTCTTTTCAGCTTCGGGTATCTGGCAGGGCATTTCATTCATGATCTACTCGGTCAACGTGCCCGGATGAGACACTGGCGCATCGGCACACTCCTGCCGTTCCTTCTGGTCTGCTTCGCGGTACCCTTCATGGATAGAACTCTGAGCAATAGCTTTCAGGTGGGCGCGCTGGCGTTCACCGTCGGTCTGATGATTCACGCCCTCGCGGATACACGCATTGGCGAAAACCCCTTTTCGCTCTTCATGACCAGCGGCAACTGGCGCAAAATGCTCAGTGCCTGGTACACCGCCGGTTCGCTGTACCTCACGCGGAAAACCCCCGACGGAGACACAAAAAATGAGGCGAAGGCACAGCGCCGTACGGCTCTGCTCAAAGCCATTGATTACTCTCTCGTAGTCGCCTCTTTCATAGCTGGCGTGATTCTCATGGCGCTTGTCACCCGATGGTTTGGCGTATTTTCCATCTGGTTGGCGGCGCTGATCGCGGGCGCTGCGTTCTGCTTCGGCTACCAGGCGGAAAAGAAAGAGGTTCGTGAGAACCAGGGCGCATAAGATTCACCCAATCTGCGGCTATAGACGAGGGCAGAGCAGAAAACAGAACAGCAAAATATCCCGTGCAGATGAGAGTATCTGC
The DNA here is from genome assembly GCF_001815755.1 of Rothia sp. HMSC061C12. Lineage (NCBI taxonomy): Bacteria > Bacillati > Actinomycetota > Actinomycetes > Micrococcales > Micrococcaceae > Rothia > Rothia sp. HMSC061C12. The sequence continues at coordinate 155,282 of NZ_KV821867.1, read as the reverse complement.
ACGGGATATTTCTATGCGGGATTTACACGCCACACGCTTTCAAACGAAGCCCCGAAAACTGGGAAGGAAGGCGTTTGGCCCGCCGCGGGGGTTGGATGAGGTGGTTGCGACGGGCCAAACTGGTCGGTTACACGCCGTAGAGGTGCGGGCGCGGCAGGTACATCAGCCAGTTGGGTGAGGGCCGGAATCCTGCCGCTAACGGTTTTCACCGACGCCTTAAGCATAACCGGCAAGGCACCCGAACCGGCGGCAGGTTGAGTGAAGCATCAATCACCCATCTCACGCCATGCCGGGGCGGTATTCAGCCCCAAAATCGGCACCTAAAGCACCGGCGTCCCAAACCCCGCGCGAGCCTCTAGCGCAGCGCCCGACGAACTAACGCAATGCTCGGTGTGCCTGGTCAAAGAACTCACGCTCGTACACGCACGCCGACAGGTACGCCCGCGCCGCACGCACACGCTGAGCCGGTGAAGCCGCCTCAAACGCACGCTCCACCTCCGCGAGGCTACGCGCCACGTCGGCGGCGAACTCTTCGCCACCGTACATACTCAGCCACTCCGCGTACGGGTGGTCCGCATGATTCTGCGAGGAGAGCACAGCGCCCACCTCTTCGTACAGCCAGTAGCAGGGCAAGATAGCGGCGGCACCGACCACGTAATCATCACCAGCGGCGGAGGCACGCAGGAAATTCGTGTACCCCATCGTAATCGGCGAGGGCCCACCCAGACGCGCACGGTTCGCCAGCCAGCCCTCGTGCAGCTGCGATTCGGCGGCAATCGCCTCATGCGCACCGGCGGCCCAGTGCACCTGCGCCTCAGCGGCATCAGCACGTGCCGAGAGAGTCGCGAGCGCACGCGAATAGTCGCGCAGGTAAAGGGCGTCCTGGTCCAGGTAGAAGGCGAACAGGTCCTCGTCGAGGGTTCCGTCACCGAGGGCACGCACGAAGGGCAGGTCCAGGATCTGGTGCCAGGTTTCGCCACCGGCTGCCCAGAGGGCGGCGGTCCAGGGACCGGCGGGCTTTACGACGGCTTCACCGGCGGGCACGGGGCTGACCGGCAGCAGACGCTCCGGGCTGGTGCCGTCCAGAGTATTGCCCTCAGAGTCGGTGGTGGCGAGCAGGTGATGCCACGGGTATGCGGAGGCGGCAGCCTCCAGGCGGCGGGCACGGGCGGCGTGGTCCACCGGGCCGTGGCCCTCACCGGAGCCGACCTGTAGCCCGGCACCTGCGGCAATGGATTCGTGGAGCCAGCGGGTGCTCCACTGCAGGGCGCGGTGGGTGTCTTCGCTGGTCAGAACGCTCTGCTCTGCGGTGTGTTCTGCGACTTCGGCGTGCTGGAGCAGCTCCACTCCCAGGCGGGTTGCCAGCGAAGAGGATAGGGAGCATCCGGTGCCGTGCGTATTGCGGCTGTCCAGACGCGGGGTGCGCACGTGCGCGCAGGTGCCGTCCGGGAAGACCGCGGTGTTACCGGCGTCCTGACCACACAGGTGGCCGCCCTTCACAATCACGGTAGTTCCGGTCGCCGCCGCAAGGTTCGCCGCCTGCTCGTGCGCCTCATCGAAAGTCTGGGCGGGCTCCTTCTCACAGAGCACGGCAAGCTCCGGAATGTTCGGGGTAATCACATTCACGAGCGGCACGAGATCGCGCAGCGCCTGCTCCGCTTCCGCCTGCAGCAGGCGGTCACCGCTGGAAGCAATCATGACCGGGTCGAGCACAACCACGGGCACCGGATGCTCGCTCAGCCAGGTGCGGACGGTGCGGATCGTGTCTGCGTCGCCGAGCATGCCGATTTTCACGGCGTCAACCGTGACGTCATCAAAAACGGCGGCAAGCTGCGCGGTCAAAAATTCCAGGGGCGGGGTGAATACTTCACGAACCCCGCACGTGTTTTGGGCGACCAGTGAGGTAGTCACGCACATGCCGTAACCGCCGGATGCGGCAATGGACTTGAGGTCCGCCTGAATACCTGCACCGCCGGAGGGGTCGGTTCCGGCAATGGAGAGAACCCTCGGCACCCGAGCTGCCTGAGGTACCTGAGCTGTCTGGGGTGCCCGGGAGGTTCCGGAGGCGCTCGCGCCGGGTACAGGGTTGGTAGTGGGTGCGCACGCGGGCGCGGTAGGCTGCTCTGCCATCATCGATAATCCCTTCGCTAGTTCGAACTAGAGCAGGTTCAATGGGTGATTCTCTCAGCCTTGAGTGTTCTTACACCGTTTCGTGCGCCCACTGTGCCGTAGCTCTTCGCTGTGCCGTAGCCCTTCGTTGGGCGGTCAGTTGGGCGGGTTAGCGGGTCGCGGGCGTCTCAAGGCACCCCATATCGCTCTGCCAGGTTATCACAATGATTCTTAGTAACTGAAAGTTTTGCGGGTGACAAGTGAATCTCTCCGAAATTTTCGTTTGAGTCCTGCGTTACTGCAAGGGCTCCCCGCCGCCGATTTCAGTGCACCCTTGTACGGAAACCACCCGTTAAACACGTAGTGCCCGGCACCGCTTCACGCAGTGCCGGGCACTATCAGCCGGGCTTCTCCTCCGGGCTTAGGTCAGAGCTTAGGTCAGGGCGAAAATCTCTGCCGGTGAACCCTCCGCAATGATCCTACCCTCGTGTAGCAGGACCGCACGGTCAGCCAGCGAGGCGATACGCGCATCGTGCGAAATGATCAGCACCGCACGGTTCGCCAGCACGGCGCTCAGGGACTCGGTTGCGTCCGCGAGCTCCAGCTGGGTGGTGGACTCGTCCAGAATCACGGCGTGCGGGTCAGCAAGCACAATACGTGCCAGTGCCAGCTGCTGAATCTGATCGCGAGTCAGCGGCGAATCCGCGCCGCTCACGACAGTATCCATGCCCTGCGGCAGGTCGCGCCACCAGCGGGCACCGATAGCGTCCAGCGCCTCGCGCATCTGCTCGACGGTTGCATCCGGCACGACCACCGTAAAGTTATCGGCGAGAGTACCGAAGAAGACGTGCGCTTCCTGGGTGCAGACCAGCAGGCGCGGGCGGCCGTCGGCGGCGGCATCGGTCGGGAAGTCGCCGTGACCGACCGGGCGACCCATCACGGTGATGGTGCCGTCCAGGGCGGTCAGCGAACCACCAATCAGACGAGCCAGGGTGGTCTTACCCGAACCGGAACGACCCACCAGGGCAAGCGCCTCACCGCGGCGAATCTTCAGGTTGATGCCTTCCAGAACGAGGGCGTCCGGCGAGTAGCCGTAGGAGACGTCGGTGCAGTCAATGGCGTACTCCGGGTTCTTCACGGCTTCATCAGACACGGCGGCGAACGCTTCGGCGCGGTGCTGTGCACGCGCCTCACGCTGCTTCTTCGCCAGGGAGACCACACCGAACACGCGGCCCATGTTCACGAGCATGATACGCAGGCTGCTGACGTGGTGGTTCAGCATGTCGGCGAGGGTTCGCAGGCTGAAAACCATGACCGAGGCGGTCGCTACGGCGCCCCAGCTTGCCCAGCCGAGAGCCACGCAGGCGGCACCCCAGAGCATGCACAGAACCGTGGGGATCCAGGCGTTGATAGCGTCCACGGTGAAGTACAGCTGGCGGATGCGCACCATGCCCAGCTGCGCGGCGAACTGGCGCTTGTTCTCGCCGGCGAAGGCGTCTTCGCGGGCGGTGTGAACGCCCAGCTCACGGATCGTGGAGGTGCCGCGAATGTTCTCGGTCAGCACGCTGTTGAGGTCGCTCACGCGCTCCTGGGTGGTCTGGTTGCGTGCCGCCATGAGCGGCAGCATCTTCGACATGATGAGGGCAAGACCGGCAATCATGGGTAGCATAATCAGGCCCATAGCCGGGCTCACAACCGCTAGCGAGATGGTGGAGATCAGGAAGTACAGCAGCACGTAAATCGCGCCGAGCAGGTCCTCACTGACGGACTTGGCTGCCGAGGACAGGTCGTCGGTCACGCGGGTGAGCAGGTCGCCGCTGCCGGCTTCTTCCACGGTGCGTGCGTCCAGGTCGAGGGTGCCGTCGAGGGTGTCCTGGTTGGCGTCACGGGTGACGAGCGCACCCAGTCGCGCCGCGCTGTACGAGGAGACCATGAGGGTTATTGCCTGCACGATGAACGCCGCCAGGATAATCAGAATCGGCTGCCACGGGTAGCTGGAGAACTTGCCCGCCACCACGTCGTCCACGGTGGCACCAATCTGCAGGGGCACCACCGCACCCATGAGGGTACTGACCATGTAGATGACGAAGGTGTAGAGGGCTCGCCCCTTATGCGCCGCGAGGTAGTTCCACATGCGGCGTGCCACGTAGGCGGGGGTTTCGATGGGGAGCTGCTTTGCCATGCTAGTTCACCTCCTGATTCTGAGTGGTTTCAGACTGAGTGGTTTCCGGGTAGCCGTCGCGTTCCATGCGGCGGGTCGTCTCCGCGGTTGTGGAGACAACGTAGACCTGCTCCAAATCCTGTAGCAGGCCGGGGTAGCCGACGGGCAGGCGGTCGCTACCGATCTGGGTTTCCATCGCATCGTAGATGTAGCGCTGGCTGGGTTCGTCCACGGAGTTCAGCGGCTCGGTCAGGATGAGCACCTGCGCGTCCTGTGCGAGTGCGCGGGCGAGCGCCAGACGCTGACGCTGACCACCGGAGAGGTTCGCGCCTTCGCTGGTGATGCGGGCGGCGAAGTAGTCTTCGGGGTTGCGTCCGCCCAGTCGGTAGGCGATTTCGCGGGAGTCGGTAATCTTCAGCAGTTCCTCATCCTTTGCCTGTGCCAGCTCCTCGTCGGGGTTCGGCACGGTGCCCAAGCGCAGGTGCTCCTGCAGGGTTCCCGCGAAAATCATGGGGTTGGGTTCGCTCAGCAGCACGCGGCGACCGGTTGCGTCCTTGAGGTCCTCTCCCCCGCGTCGCAGGGTGCGGGCAAGCGCCTCGGCGTAGTCTTGCGCGGTGAGGTTGTAGTCGCGCGGGTTGACGTACACGATGCGCGGGTTGCTTGCACCGGCGGGGGCGACGGGTACGGGCACCTCGAGGGTGCTCGCCTCGACTGCCTGTTCGGCGCGTGCCAGCTGCGCCATTTCTTCGTCGGTGCGCGGGCTCTTCAGCACGCCCTGGCGTACGCCCGCGTGACCTTCGAGGCGGGCGACCTTGGCGAGCGCAATCTTGGCGTATCGCCATGCGGTGAGGAAGTTCTGGGTAATCCAGATGGGGCCGCCCATCATCGCGATAATGGAGGCGACGGTCACCAGGGACGCGGCGGGCGTATCGGATACCCAGCGGCCGTTTTCGACGTGGCCGGTGAGGGCGAAGCCGATGCCGAGCAGGGTCACGGCGCCACCGAGTAGCGCGCGGATGAGGAACATCCAGCGGTGCGTCTTTTCGTAGCGCATGTAGCTGTCGAAAACTTCGTCGGTACCGCGGTGGTAGCGTTCACGCATCTGTTCTTCGGCGCCGAGGCCGGCGATGGTGCGCAGACCGGTGGCGATGTCGGAGGCGCGTGAGGAGGCTTCGCCGTCCTTTTCACGGTATTCGCCGATTTTGGATTCGAGGAAGGTCGAGTACCAGGCGATGACGCCGACCACAATGAGCGTGCCGATAAGGGTGACGACCGCGGTGACGGGGTTGATGAGCCAGAGCTGCACGGCACCGAGGGTCGCGATGATCATGGCGTTGACGAATAGCGGCAACGAGAAGTAGACATCCGTAATGCGGCGTACGTCTTTGTTCATGACGGTGACCGCTTCGCCGGAGTCTACGCCAGCGCGGGTGCGCCCCATGAGCCGGTTGATGTAGATACGCCAGTCGCGGCTAAGTTCCGCGCTGAGGGTCATGGAGGTGCCCCAGCCGAAGAACTCATTAATCACGATGAAGGTGATGGCTGCGACGACCACCCAGAACATGGGCCAGGCGTCGGGGGCTTTGCCGGCGATGTGCTGGTTGATGAATTGACCCACCATGACGGGGATAAGAATCGCACCGGTACCCGCGGTGGTTTCACCCGCGACGGGGATTGCCCAGCGGTGCCAGGGGTATTTGTGTCCGGGCGCGGTGACTCGCAGGGCGAGGCGCTTTTTGAGGGCTTCTTCTTCGGCCTTGCGCAGTTCGCTGCCGGTTATTTCCGGTGCAGATTTTTTCTGAGCGGCTTTTTCCTGCGTGGTTTTGTTATGCATGGATTCTTCATGCGTAGCTTCTTCACGCGCGGCGTTTTCTTGTGCCTTGTCAGCGTTGTATTCAGTCATTCAACGTCTCTCCTTTCTCTTACCCTATTCCTTTATCAATGTGGCACGCAACACTATTTACGCAATAGATGGGCGTGTCGTCATTTATGCAACTTATTTTGGGGCGTGTATCGACCGCACAGTATGGTCCGGCATCAATCGGCGGACTTGAACCTAGGCGGTAATTTATGCGGCATGGAACCCTGCGGTGTGAGGCTCTGCAGTGTGGAGCCCTGTGCCTTTGACCTTCTGAGCGCCAGGTTGTGCATCACTGCATCTAAAACGCTTTATTCCACCCTACCTGAACTTTAGGTTTTCCCGCATTAGAGCACGCGACTTTGCACCTATGCCGAGTTGTTCCCTCGTAACGATAACGCCCCCGCGCCCGCCCTATTCCCGATAGACTGGAATCCTCATGAGTATTTTGAATTTTCTTTCTCCCACGCTGGGTGAGAATCCCGGCGACTACAATCGACGCGATTTTAAGGGCAACCCCCTCACCGCCGAAGAAATCTATGAATCCTTCACCGAGTGGATTTCGACCCGCGGCATGACCCTGTACCCCGCCCAGGACGAGGCCGTTCTGAGCATTGCAGCCGGACATAACGTGGTGCTGGCAACCCCGACCGGTTCCGGTAAGTCCACCGTGGCTGTTGCCGCGCATTTTACGGGCCTGGCGACCGGTCAGCGCTCCTACTACACCGCCCCCATTAAGGCGCTGGTGTCTGAGAAGTTCTTTGACCTGATCAATATTTTTGGCGCCGAGAACGTGGGCATGATTACCGGCGACTCCGCCATTAATACGGAGGCGCCCATTATCTGCTGCACCGCGGAAATTCTCGCCAATATTGCCCTGCGCGAGGGTAAGGATGCGGACCTGTGCCAGGTCATCATGGACGAGTTCCACTTCTACTCTGACCCGCAGCGCGGCTGGGCGTGGCAGCTTCCCCTGCTGGAGCTTCCGCAGGCGCAGTTCCTGCTGATGAGCGCAACCCTGGGCGATACGACTCGCTTCCAGGAGGAGATGACGGCGCTGACCGGTCGTGAGAGTGACCTGGTGGCTCACTCCGAGCGTCCCATTCCGCTGCATTTCTACTACTCCACCACCCCGGTTCAGGAAACCGTGCAGGAGCTCGTGCAGACCAAGCAGACTCCGGTCTACATTGTGCACTTCTCGCAGAAGGCGGCGCTGGAGCAGGCGAACGCGCTGCTGTCGGTGGCTATTGCTTCGAAGGAAGATAAGGAACGCATTGCAGAGCTGATTGCGAAGTTCCGTTTCGGTCCGGGCTTCGGTAAGGCGCTGAATAAGCTGGTGCGTGCCGGTATCGGTATTCACCACGCGGGCATGCTGCCCAAGTACCGCCGCCTCGTGGAGCAGCTGGCTCAGGAGGGCCTGCTCAAGGTCATTTGCGGTACCGACACCCTGGGCGTAGGTATTAACGTGCCCATCCGTACCGTACTGATTACGGCGCTGTCGAAGTTTGATGGTGCCCGTAGCCGCCGTCTGCGTGCCCGCGAGTTCCACCAGATTGCTGGACGTGCCGGCCGCGCCGGTTTTGATACCGCCGGCACCGTGGTGGTTCAGGCACCCGAGCACGATATTGAGAACGCTCGTCTGCTGGCTAAGGCTCAGGCGAAGTTCGGTGACGACACCAAGCGCATTAACCAGTCGCTGTCCTCCAAGCGTAAGAAGGCGCCGGAAGGCTTCGTTGGCTGGTCCGAGAAGACTTTCGACCAGCTAGTAGAAGCCGCCCCGGAGCCGCTGACCTCCTCCTTCGACATCACCCACTCGATGCTGCTGAACCTGATGCACCGCCCGGAGAACCCGGTCATTGCCGCATACCGCATCATTCAGGAGAATCACGAGAGCCCCGCGCGCCGCCGCGAGCTGCTGCGCAAGGCAATCGGCATCTACAAGGAGCTGCTGACCGGCGGCGTGATTGAGCGAACCAACACCCCGGACGAGCACGGATCCTACCTGCGCCTGACCGAGGACCTGCAGGATAACTTTGCCCTGAACCAGCCGCTGTCCGCTTTTGCGGTCGCCGCGCTGGAATTGCTCGACCCCGAATCCCCCAGCTACGCACTGGACGCGCTCTCCCTCATCGAGGCGACCCTGGAATCACCGAACCAGGTGCTGTACGCGCAGGAACGCAAGGCGAAGAACGAGCTGTCGGCACAGTTGAAGGCGGACGGTGTGGACTACACCGAACGCATGAACGAGCTGGACAAGGTCACCTACCCGCAGCCTCTGGCGGAGCTCATTGATCAGGCGTACACGACCTACAAGCAGTCCGCGCCGTGGGTTGCACGTTTTGAGCCGCGCCCCAAGTCGATCGTACGTGACATGTACGAACGCGCAATGGGCTTCAACGACTTCGTGCAGTACTACTCGCTCGAACGTGCCGAGGGTGTGCTTCTACGTTACCTCTCTGACGCGTACAAGGCGCTTCGCCACACCATCCCCGATTCTGCCGTGACCGACGAGCTCGACGACATCATCGAGTGGCTCGGCGAACTCGTGCGCCAGACCGACTCCTCCCTGGTGGACGAGTGGGAGAAGCTGGCTGCCGGCGAAGACACCGCGACCATTGCCGCCGAGCACGCCTCCATCGAGGAGGAAGAGCCTCCCGCCGTGACGAAGAACCTGCGCGCCTTCCGCGTGATGGTGCGCAACGCCCTCTTCCGCCGCGTGGAGCTCTTCGCTGATGAGCGTGACCGCGCCCTGGGCGCTCTGGACGAATGGTGCGGATGGGATGCCGACCGCTGGGCGGACGCCATGGACGACTACTTCGACACCTACGACGACATCTACACGGACGCCGACGCGCGCTCGCCTCGCCTGGTCAGTATGGATGAGGACACCGCCGCTCACCCGGGCGTGTGGAAGGTTCAGCAGAGCTTCGCCGACCCCGAAGATAACTTTGACTTCGGTATTCGTGCCGAGGTTGATTTGGCGGCATCCGATGAGGCGGGGTACCCGGTGCTGAAGATTCTGAGCGTGGGCGAGTTCTAAGGCTCCAACTGAGACTCCGATTGAGACTCCGCCCGAGGCTCTGCCACGATGTTGCCCGTAGTGGGCTAGAATACAGAGTATCTATCTATTTGAATGAAAGAAGGTTCACCGTTGACCGTTTCTTCGCTTCCCAAGGTTGAGTACCGCAAGGGTTCGGTCGTCAAGCACGACGGCTACGAGATTACCGACCACTGGTTCCAGGTTCCCCTGACCCACGGTCTGATTTTCTCCAAGGGCAAGGATGCCGCTCTCTCCTCCCGTTTCGCGGACCAGACCATCACCGTGTTCGCCCGCGAGGTTGTGAGCACCAACGAGACTCTGACCGTTTCGGCTGATAAGCGTCCTTACATTGTGTACCTGCAGGGCGGCCCCGGTTTCGGTTCGCCGAAGACCGGCTCCATTGGCGGCTGGATTGCTGAGCTGGCGAAGTCTCACCGCGTGGTTCTTCTGGATCAGCGCGGTACCGGCATGTCTTCCCCGCTGTCTGCTCGCAACATCACCGCTGTGGGTGACGCGCAGGTTCAGGCTGAGTACACTGAGCTGTTCCGTGCGGACTCCATCATTGCTGACGCGGAGGCTGTCCGCGAGGTGCTGCTGGCTGACCGTGCCGACAAGCGCTGGTCCACCATTGGTCAGTCCTTCGGTGGCTTCCTGACCCTGTCCTACCTGTCGTTCGCACCGCAGTCGCTGCGTGACTGCCGCATCACCGCGGGCCTGGCGCCGATTCGCACCTCCGTGGACAACGTCTACCAGCACACCTTCGACCGCATGAAGGAACGTGTTGAGGAGTACTACAGCTGGTTCCCCGAGGACGCTGAGCTCGCTACCCGCATTGCTGAGCACCTGCGCACCCACAAGGAGTACCTGCCCACCGGTGAGCGTCTGACCGATCACCGCTTCCAGATGGCCGGCCATTTCCTGGGTGGCCGCTGGCGCGAGCGCGGTCTGCACTACTTCCTGGAGACTGCTTTCGCTGAGGGTAACGACCACCTGTCCGATCAGTTCCTGACCGCTATGGGTGCCGAGGTGACCTTCCAGGCGAACCCGCTGTACGCCCTGATGCACGAGACCATTTACGCTGACGGCCCCGCTGACGGCGTTCTGCCCGGCATCCCCGGCTACGAGCTGTCCCCCTCCCCCGCGCCGACCAACTGGTCTGCTGCTCGCGTGGCGGCTTCCCGCCCCGAGTTCGCACCGGATGCGGACCGTCTGCTCTTCACCGGCGAGCACATCTTCCCCTGGTACTACGAGGAGGATCCCTCGCTGCGTCCGCTGGCTGAGGTTGCAAACCTGCTGGCTGAGAAGAAGGACTGGGGTCGCCTGTACGACCACGCACAGCTGCACAAGAACGAGGTTCCCGTGGTGGCTGCGGCGTACAACCCGGACGTGTACGTGGACTTTGAGCACTCCATGGAGACCGCTCGCTGGGTCGGCAACACTCAGGTGTGGACCTCGAAGACCCACCACCACGACGGTTTCGGTTCTGACTCGCTGACCATTCTGGGTCACCTGAAGAACATGCTGGCTGAGGTTCACAACCAGTAATTCTTCTGAAATATCTCTGATATAGCTAAAGCCCCTCACTCCGGTTGATCCGGTGTGAGGGGCTTTAGTGTTAGCGTTTAGCCTGGTGAGGCTGCACGCTCAGTAGCTCAAACTACTACTTCGAGGAGGAAGCGTGCGCATCCTGTGCGGTGCGGGCACGCATCACGAGGGCGTGGTATTCGTCTTCCTTCTCGATCAGCTCTTCACGCAGCTTGGCGGGAATGGCGTTGAGCTTCTCGGTTTCCTGCTGCCAACGGGCGGTGATGTCCGCACGCTCGGCGGCAGGTGCATCCTCGGGCAGTGCCAGGTACTTCTCGGAGAGCGCCTGAACACGCTGAATGGTCTGCAGTGCGCGCCCCTTGGGGCTGAGCAGCGAGGCAAGCACGGTAATGATCAGAACGCCCACGATGACCATCAGCGACATTTCGGTGCTGATTTCGATGACGTGCACGGGCTCGCCGTGGTTGATGAACGGCAGGTTGTTCTCGTGCATTGCGTGCAGGATGAGCTTCACACCAATGAACGCGAGGATGGTCGCCAGGCCGTAGGAGAGGTAGACGAGGCGGTCCAGCAGGCCGTCAATGAGGAAGTACAGCTGGCGCAGACCCATGAGGGAGAACGCGGTCGCGGTGAACACAATGTAGACGGACTGGGTGAGGCCGAAGATCGCGGGGATCGAGTCGAGTGCGAAGAGCAGGTCGGAACCGGCGATAGCGACCATGACGAGCATCATGGGGGTCATGACGCGCTTGCCGTTTTCGATGGTGAAGAGCTTGTCGCCGTCGAAGTGGTCGCTGGTCTTCAGGTACTTCTTGGCGAGGCGGACCATGATGTTGTCGGCTTCGTCGTCACCGTCGCCTTCGGTGATTTCGTCCTTGAGCAGGTTACCTGCGGTCATGAGCAGGACCAGGCCGAAGATGTAGAATACCCAGGCGAAGGAGTTGATGATCGCCGCGCCAGCGAAGATGAAGGAGCCGCGCGCCAGGATCGCGAAGACGATACCGAAGAGAAGGACCTTCTGCTGATTCTCACGGGCGACACGGAAGGTGCCCATAATGATCATGAAGACGAAGAGGTTATCGACCGAGAGAGCTTCTTCGGTGATGTAGCCTGCATAGAATTCAGTGGCGGCGGAGGGGCCGTTCGTCACGAAAATATACAGACCGAACAGCAGCGCGATGCCGATGTAAATACTCGACCAGATGGCCGCTTCCTTGACGGAGGGTTCGTGCGCCTTACGAACGTGGAACACGAAATCGAAGGCCAACAGACCCGCGATGATGAGAATAGTAACCAACCATTGCAACCCGGTAACTTCCATGGGGAGCCTTTCTTGTGGTGTGCGTACAGGACCACAAGTCTCTCCCGCCGATCTGAATGGAGGTCGGCTCGATTCACCGGTTAGGCGCCTTCGGCTAACGTGCTGACGATGAGTCGATTGGTGGGATACTCCCTTGCTCGGTGAACGATTATACAGCAGGTTGAGGTTTTCGCACAGGAGCCCCTCCGGAGGGTTTTTCAGGAGCGAGGCACGCCGAAGTGTAAAAAGGCACAGCGCAAAAAAGGCGCGGTGTAGAACGTGGTGTATTGCAAATCAGCACGCACAGATCGACACCGCGCCGCAAGCCCACATAAAGGTAGCCCTCCCCGTTAACTATTACGGGGAGGGCTACCTTTCATTCAGTTAGGAGACCATGTTGAAGGTCGGCGGGGTGAAAGCAATCGCGTTCACCTGCTTGTTCGTATCAAGCGTGCCGTTCTCCTGAATCGTCGGGACGGTAATAACCACCTCGAACTGGTACATGCCTTCCATGAGCTTATCGCCACGCAGCGCAAAACGCGCGGAGATGCCGGTCGCCTTATCATTCACGCTCGACGCAAACGGAATGACCTGACCCTGAACGGTCTGAGTCTTGCCGTTGCGGGTCATAACGGTTGCCTTGCCGGTCGGGTCAGTCGTGAAAATCTGGCGGTCAATGATTTTACCCTCGGGCGAGAAGAGGTAAATGTCCATGGACGGGTGCAGGTGCGTGGTGCCGGTCGTCGCCTCCAGCGCGGAGACGTTGTAAGTCATCACGAACTCACCGCAGTTCAGGTTGAGGTCGCCCTCGGGGCCGTGAGTCGCCTCGTACACGGACATGAGGCGAATCGTTGCGGGGTTCGGTGAGGTTGCGTTCTCCATGGACCACCACGCCTGACCGGTCTCCGGCGCAGTCACGGGCTTGTTCTTGGTGCGCGACTGCAGGGCGCCACTGGCGGGATTGGTAATCATCCAGCCACCGACCTGGGTGAAGTCCGGGCCGTGTACCGTCTTGCAATCATCAGCCGAAGCAGCGAATGCGGGTACCGCCGTAGAGGCGGCAATAGCGGGCACAGCCCAAAGCGCGCCGCGGGTGAGGTTGCGGCGGGTAACGGAACGAGCTCCCGTAGTGTGTTCGTCTGAAGAGTTATTCGAAATAGTCACAGATTTTTCTTTATCGTTCGGAAGCATCACGGTGTTATTTGATACGTAAAACACCTTGATAGTCTACAGTATCTATCTGCACTCAGTGGAACTTCACGAGCAATGAATTATCTCATGGCGAAAAACCCAAGTCAGACCCCTAAACACCGGGCTTAGAGCACCAGGCTTAGAACACCGGGCTTAGAGCACGGTGTTTAGGGCATCAAGTTTAGAGCACCGGGTTAGAGCACCGGGTTAGAGCACCGGGTTTAGGCGTGACCCGCCTCCTTCATCAGGCGCAGCTCCTTCTTCAAATCGGCAAGCTCATCACGCAGACGCGCCGCCAACTCAAACTGCAGGTTCTCCGCCGCCACGCGCATCTGCTCGTTCATCTGCTCAATCAAATCCAGCAGATCCTCGGCGGGTGCCGCAGCCAGACCGTCGGCGCGAACGCGCGCCTCCGCACGGGCGAGAAGCTCCTCCGACTCCGGGGTGCTCGTGGCAATCTTCGACGAGGTCGCAGAACCGGTCTTCGCACCCGCACTCACCGTACGGGCACCCTTCTTGCCGCTCTTACGCAGCTGCAGAAGCTCGCGGGTGTCCTCTTCCTCGCGGGCGAGCACATCCGTAATATCGGCAATCTTCTTACGCAGCGGCTGCGGGTCAATGCCGTGCTCGTGGTTGTACGCCTGCTGAATCTCGCGGCGGCGGTTCGTCTCATCAATCGCCACGCGCATAGAATCCGTAATCTTATCGGCGTACATGTGCACCTGACCGGACACGTTACGCGCCGCACGACCAATGGTCTGAATCAGCGAAGTGGTCGAACGCAGGAAGCCTTCCTTATCGGCATCCAGAATCGCAACCAGGGACACTTCGGGCAGGTCAAGGCCCTCACGCAGCAGGTTAATACCGACCAGCACGTCAAAGGTGCCCAGGCGCAGCTCACGCAGAAGCTCCACACGGCGCAGGGTGTCCACGTCAGAGTGCAGGTACTGCACCTTCACGCCGTGCTGCAGCAGGTACTCGGTCAGATCTTCCGCCATGCGCTTAGTGAGGGTCGTGACCAGCACACGCTCATCACGCTCAACGCGCACGCGAATCTCCTCAAGCAAATCATCAATCTGACCCTTGGTCGGTTTGACCACGATCTCGGGGTCAATCAGGCCGGTCGGGCGAATAATCTGCTCCACATAACCATCAGCCTGCGACAGCTCATACTTGCCGGGGGTCGCCGAGAGGTAAATCGTCTGACCGATACGCTCCAGGAACTCCTCCCACTTCAACGGGCGGTTATCCATCGCCGACGGCAGACGGAAACCGTGCTCCACGAGGGTGCGCTTACGGGACATATCGCCCTCATACATGGCACCAATCTGCGGGACCGTCACGTGCGACTCGTCAATAATCAGCAGGAAATCATCCGGGAAATAATCCAGCAGACAGTTCGGGGCGCTACCGGCGGCACGACCGTCAATATGGCGCGAGTAGTTCTCAATGCCATTGCAGAAGCCCATCTGCTCCATCATTTCCAGGTCGTAGGTGGTGCGCATGCGCAGACGCTGCGCCTCCAGCAGCTTGCCCTGGGATTCGAGGGTCTGCAGGCGCTCACGCAGCTCATCCTCGATGGAGGTAATAGCCTTCGCCATGCGCTCGGCGCCGGCAACGTAGTGGCTTGCGGGGAAGACGTACATCTCTTCTTCCTCGCGAATCACCTCTCCGGTCAGCGGGTGCAGGGTGTAAATCGCCTCAATCTCATCACCGAAGAACTCAACGCGGATCGCGTTCTCCTCGTACATGGGGATGATTTCGACGGTATCGCCGCGCACACGGAACGTGCCGCGGTGAAAGTCCATGTCATTACGCGCGTACTGCATCGCCACGAACTGGCGCAGCAGCTCGTCGCGGTCAATCTCCTCACCGCGACGCAGAGTCACCATCTGCTCAATGTACTCCTCGGGCGTGCCCAGACCGTAAATGCAGGACACGGTCGAAACCACCACCACGTCGCGGCGAGTCAGCAGGGAGTTCGTCGCCGAGTGGCGCAGACGCTCCACCTCCTCATTGATGGAGGAGTCCTTCTCAATGAACGTATCGGTCTGCGGCACGTACGCCTCAGGCTGGTAGTAGTCGTAGTAGGAGACGAAATACTCCACCGCATTATTCGGTAGCAGCTCGCGCAGCTCATTCGCCAGCTGCGCCGCCAGAGTCTTATTCTGCACGAGCACCAGAGTCGGACGCTGCACCGCCTCAATCAGCCAGGCTGCGGTCGCGGACTTACCGGTACCGGTAGCGCCCATCAGCACGATGTCCTTCTCACCGTTCTGCACACGCTCGGTGAGCTCGGCGATAGCCTTTGGCTGGTCACCGGCAGGCTGGAAGGGGCTGACCACTTCAAAGGGGGCGACGATGCGGTTAATTTCGGGTGCGTAGCTCATGTATCCATCCTAGGGGAAAGCCGCCCAATGCGCCCCAGGATTGGTCACCCTTTTCTGCTGGCGCAATACAATGACGTGCAATAGCCCAGACACGACAGGTAACAAGCCATCACCATGAAAGTGCCCAAGTTCATAAAAGAGGTGGCGCAAAAGATAAGGGTCTTTCGACTGGTTCATCTGCGCTACCGGGCAGGAGGCGAGCGGGAGCATTCTCCCGCACGATAACGGTGCTCTTAGGAACAGTGCTCTTAGGGGTGGCCGCTCTCCCCCGCAGCCGCCGCCGCTCACGGGCACCGCACCGCAGAAGATAAGCGGCAACACATAAAGACTTATGACGGGCGCTCCGCACTCACCCCCTTTGCCTCCTTGATGTGGCTCACATATGTTTAGAGCGCATACACGCAGACAGAACGGGACCACAAGAGCGCACGGAAGGACTCCATGAGCACGACCACGGAGACAGCTTCACAGGCAACTCCGAACGAATCCACAGAAGCGAACCCGGAGGCGAACCCCACCGGCGCGCCGGTTGCCACCTTAGCTGCCAAGGCCGAGCATCGCAGCACCCTCTTCGCGTCCTCGTACCCGCTGATTCTGCTCATCGCCCTCACCATTCTGTTGGGCGTCACCTACCTCTCACTCATCACCGGCAGGTACCCGCTCGAATTGGACGAGCTCTTCCGCATTCTCGGTAAGAACTGGTTCGGCATGGACCTGAAAGTCTACAAGCCCGCCGAAAACATGCTGCTGACCGTGCGTATTCCGCGTCTGCTCGCCGCCGGGCTCATCGGTGCCGCCCTCGCCATTGCGGGTGCCACCTTCCAGGCGGTCTTCCGTAACCCGTTGGTCTCCCCGTACCTGCTGGGTGTTTCGCAGGGTGCGTCGGTGGGTGCCGCCTCCGCCATTCTACTGGGTGTGGGCACGAGCATCGCCATTCAGGGTTCTGCCCTGGCCGGTGGTCTTGCCGCCGTGCTACTGACCGTGAGCATTCCGCGTCTGCTCAAGAATCAGTCCACGCTCATGCTGGTGCTCTCCGGCGTGATTGTGGGTGGCTTTGGCACCGCCGCGCTGGGTGCGTTGAAGTTCATTGCGAACCCTGAAACTCAGCTGGCACAGATCGTGTTCTGGCAGATGGGTTCCCTGCAGGACGTACGCGCGGAAGCACTCACGCAGTTTGCGCTGGTGGCGGTGCCCTGCATTCTGTTGCTCTTGGCGATGCGTTGGCGCATCAATATCCTCTCGCTCGGTGACGATGAGGCGCGCACCCTCGGCATTAACCTGACCCGCACCCGCGGTATCACCATTCTGCTGGCAACCCTGGTCACCGCGACCAGCGTGTGTATTGGCGGCCCGATTTCTTGGGTTGGCCTGGTCATTCCGCACCTGTGCCGCCTGCTGGTCGGTAGTGACACGACCAAGCTCATGCCGCTGTCCATTCTGATGGGTGCTTCGTTCATGATGTTCGTCGATACCCTGGCACGTAGCCTCACCAGTGCGGAGGTGCCTTTGAGCGTACTGACCGGCTTCATTGGCACACCCCTGTACGTGGCGCTACTGCTGTTTGGAAAGGTTCGGGTGAAGTAATGTCGTCTTCCATTCCCGATGCTCAGCACCGCACGGATGCGAGCGCCGAGGTTCTGCTACACCTGGACGGTGCGGGCTTCCGTTACGGCCACCGGGGCGGGCACATCAAGCGCCGCCGCACGGATCACCGCGCTGGTCTGCACCGTTCCGGGCACCGCTCCAGCCGCTGGATTTTCCGCAACGTGAACCTGCAGGTGCGACGCGGTGAGGTCCTCGCCATTCTGGGTCGCAACGGTGTGGGTAAGTCCACCCTGTTGAACTCCCTGATTGGTTTGCACTCGCTCACCGAGGGCACCGTCCACCTGGGCGGTGAGCCGCTGGATTCTTTGACCGCGACTGAGCGTGCCCGCCGCATCGCGTACCTTCCGCAGATGGAAGGTCACGGCATCTCCTACACCGTGACCGAGTACCTGCTGATGGGTCGCGCACCCTATATCGGGTTGTTCTCTTCGCCCTCGCATCGTGACCGTGAGCAGGTGCACACCGTGATGGAGGAGCTGGGGCTGCTCGACCTGGCGCACTCCCCGCTGGATCAGCTGTCCGGCGGTCAGCGTCAGCAGGTGGGTATTGCCCGAACCCTGGTGCAAGACGCCCCGCTCATCGTTCTGGACGAGCCGACGAGCGCCCTCGATGTGGCGAATCAGGCGAAGGTTCTGCGGAAAATTCGGCAGCTGCGCGATGCCGGGTACGGGGTCATCTTCACGACCCACAACCCGGATCACGCCCTCATGCTGGATGCGACCGTCGCCCTGCTTGGTGCGCGCGATATGCCCGATACCGTGCCAAACGCAACGCCGGAGGTACCTGCAGATGCGCCGGCTCAACTTTTGACGGGCCGCGCCTCCAAGGTGCTCACGAGCGAGGTTCTCTCCCGCACCTTCAATACCGGCCTGACGGTGGCTTACTCCCCCGAGCTGGGTCGTTCCAGCGTGCACATGACGAGCCTCGATATCTGAGGCTCCGCAGCGTTTAGATTTCCGGCGGTGGTTTGGGTGGCACACAAGAGATACGGTAGAGGTGCCCTTTGTCTTGTGGGAGGCGTGTCCCTAGCACGCCTGCCCCACCCAGGCCGCCGCCGGGTTATTCACCCACCCTATCGACACAGAAAGACACATCATGAAGATTACGAAGTTCCACACCGGCATTGCCCTGACCACTTCCCTGCTGCTGGCTGCGCTGACCGGTTGCGGTGCCGCGAACACCGCCTCCTCCTCTGCATCGGGTTCCGCCTCGAGCTCGGTGTCCGCTTCCGCCTCCTCTCAGAGCTCGAAGAAGCACACCAGCTTCTTCGTGAAGGATAACGGTGACGGCACCAAGGTCATTAAGGACATTGACGGCAAGGAGGTCACCGTACCCACCACCCCGGAGCGCATCGCTGACCTGTGGCACGCAAACAACCAGGTGGTTCTGCTGCTCGGCGGCGCTGAGAAGCTGGTGTCCACCACCTCTACCGTGAAGTCCCTGGCATGGTTCAAGCAGGTGTACCCCGGTATTGAGAAGGTTGACGCGCCGGTGAAGGGCACCGACGTGAACATGGAGCAGCTGCTTGCCGATAAGCCGGAGGTGCTACTCGCCTCCTCGAAGGAGCAGATTGCGAAGGCATCTGAGGCGGGTATCCCGGCGGTGCACGTGGAGTTCCAGAACTTCGCGGATCTGAAGCGCACCGTTGAGCTGACCGCCGAGGTCATTGGCACCGATGAGGCGATTGAGCGTGCCGAGAAGTACCTGGCGTACCTGGAGAAGAACGAGAACCTCATCAAGGAGCGCCTGCAGGGCGTCACCGAGTCCCCGAAGGTTCTGCACATTGCGGGCGGTTCTGACCTGACGAAGGTGGACGGCTCGAACTCCCTAATTGGTGAATGGATGAAGCTTTCGGGTGCGAAGAACTCCCTGGACGGCGTGGAGAACTTGAAGAACATTTCCCTGGAGCAGATTATTGCCTCACAGCCGGAGTACATCATCATTGGCGGCGCGGATGCGCAGAAGGGCGTGGACGCGATTAAGGCGGACGCCGCGTGGGCTGACGTTCCGGCGGTGAAGAACGGCAAAATTATTAAGAACCCGGTCGGCACCTTCAACTGGGACCGCTACTCCGCCGAGGAGGCTCTGCAGATTCTGTGGGCGGCGAAGCTGTTCCATCCCGAGAAGTTCTCCGACGTTGACCTGGTGAAGGAGACCCGCGAGTTCTACTCGACCTTCTACGGCTACCAGCTGACCGAGGATGAGGCGCAGCGCATCATCAACGGTCAGGGTCCCGCGGCTAGCTAATCCGGCAACTAGCTCGCCTGGCGATTGGTTAGTTCGTTAAACACGTACCGCCCGGAACCGTGCTCACAACACGATTCCGGGCGGTATTTTATTGGTTTGTAGCCGTGGGGCGCCACAGTGATAGTTGACGGCAGCGCTAGTTGACCGCAGTGCTAGCGCACCTCCACGGTGGCTCCGGCGAGGCTCATCAGCGCCCGGTTCGTTAGCGGAAGGTACCCGTTCAGGGCGCTCAAAATCAGCTGCATGGTGCGCTCTTCATCCTCCACGCTCAGCCCGCGCGGAATGCCCACACCCGGCACGCAGATGCGCTGCTTGTACAGGTCAATCACCGCGCACACGGTGCGGTTCGGCACGTCCAACACCGGCAGCATGCCGCGGTGATTGATGGTGCGCAGGCCCTTACCGACCACGGCGGCGGTGCGGATATCCGGGCGGGCGCTCCTCGCGAACCGGGAGGTGCTCGCACCGTTCGCAAAAGCGGCAGGGTCGGGAATACTATTCGGCACCGCGCTCTTCTCGTTCAGCACAGACAGCAGCGGCTCCCCCACCGCGGCGGTGACCGCCACGTAGCGTACCTGCCGGTCCATGGCGTTGAGGAAGTCCAGTTCCGCGTACTCCTCCACGCGGTAGTTTTCGACCAGACCGGCCTCGCCCGACCCGGTTTCTTCCACGGTGCGGGTGATGACTTCTTCATCGTAGAAGCTTGCCACGCATACCTGCGGGGCGCCGCGCTCAATGCGGGCGCGGCACTGGTAGTCGTCGTCGAGCAGCCAGAGGGACAGCTCGTAGCCATCGGGCACATCGCGCACACCGGTCGCGAGCAGCACTTCGCTGCCGTCCAGGGAGAACGGCTCCCAGCCTGCCGGTTCAAAAGCGTTGAGGGCACCGTCCAGGGCGGGGTTGCAGGAGCCGAGGCTCGGCGCCTGATCAGCCGGGGTGAACGCCTCGGTGGAGGGCATGGCGATGGTGAGCCCGCGCATCCTGCCGGCGAGGCAGAGTTCAACCGCCATGAGCAGGTGGCCCGCACCTTCACGGCTCAGTGCTGGGCTCTGAACCAGGTGCGCCACGCCGGAGTTGTCCAGGCTGAGGTGTTCGCCAACTCCGCGGGCGGCGTTGGAGTAGCGGTTGTGCAGGCGCACCAGCTCGTCAATGGGCAGGGCGCGGCCCACGGCGCCGAACGCCTGAGCGATAGCGTGAACGTGTTCGGGGAAGACGCGGCAGAGTCTGCCGAGCTGACGGGCAAACTCCGCCGGACGCTGCGTGAGCACGCCCAGGAGGGTGCCGAGGTTCTGCTGGCGGTAGGCGTTGAGTAGCTGGGCGACGGTGGCGGGTTCAAGCTGCTCGGCAGTGCCCATCTTGGGGAGGCGCGCTCCCTGGCGGTTGAGAGTTGCGGTGCCGCCGCGGCTGCCCGCGGACTGCTCTGATGAGTTTTTGCCTGCTTGTTCTCGGTAGGTTCCCGGCTGCGTCACGTTTTCACGACCTCAGATATTGGATAAGCCTTTTGGCACTCCTTCTACCCTAGCAACAAAAACAGTCAATTACTAGGGTTAGAGTAACTATTAACTAAGGTTGGACTATCTTTTGGGTTTTGGGGGCTTTAGGCAGGCGCTCTAGCCCGAAAATCTGGGACCGGAAATCTAAGACCGAGAATATAGGGAGCGGTAACCTACACCGGCAAATCCACCCACTGAGTATCGCCCCAGGTCACGCTCGCTGCACCGGAACTCAGGCTCACCACCAGCTCCTCGGCACGTTCGAGCTCCTCGGGGCGATCAAACACGCCCAGAGAAATCGTGGCACCCTCCGCACCGTACTCGGTACCCAGCACGTTCAGTCCGGCGGCGCGGATCTCGTTCTCCAGGCGGCCCGCGTCCGCATGCGAACTGGGCACCTGACCCACGCGCAGACGCTCACGCGAATCGAACTGGGCCGAGTCCAGGGTCTGCACCACCGAATCAGTGTAGGCGCGCACCAAACCGCCCGCGCCGAGCTTAATGCCGCCGAAATAGCGCACGACCACCGCAACCACATCCGACAGGTCAGTAGTGCCATCCTCGCGGGTCTGACGCGCCAGCAGCGCCTGCATCATCGGCACACCGGCGGTACCGGCGGGCTCACCGTCATCGGAGGAACGCTGAATATCGCGGTCGGCACCAATAATGAACGCCGAGCACACGTGGCGGGCATCGTGGTAGGTCTTGCGCACCGACTCAATGTAGGCGCGCGCCTCCTCGACGGTGCTCACGCGCTTGATGTGACCGATAAATTCGCTACGCTTAATTTCGAGGAGGCTCTCATAGGGCTCATCGCCGCGCGGCACAAGGTAGCGGTTGGCGCGAGTTTCTTCCTGCATGTGTCCTCCTCTAATCAGTACCTATCTATTGTGGCACAGCCCGTCAGGAGCACCGTCCATGTCCCAGCCTTCTTCCCCCGCTTCTACTCCCCTGCGCCGTTACGCCCTGACCGGCGGTATCGGCAGCGGCAAGAGCACCATCGCCTCCCTGTTCGTTGAGCAGGGCGCGTTCCTGGTGGATGCGGACGCTATCTCCCGCTCCCTCATGGAGCCCGGCGAGGCGGTGCTCGCCCGCACGGTCGCGGAGTTCGGTGAGCATCTGCTCGATGAGGACGGCCGCCTCAACCGCCCCGCCCTGGCGCGTATCGTGTTCAATGATGAGCAGGCGCGCCTGCGTCTGAACGCAATTGTGCATCCCGCTATTCGTGAGCGTGCCGCACAGCTGGTGGAGCAGGCGCAGTCCGAACCCGGTTTTAGCGGCGTGGTGCTGGAGGATATTCCTCTGCTCGTGGAGACCGGCGACCCGTCCGCTTTTGAGGGCGTGGTCGTGGTGCGCACTCCCCTGGCGACTCGCCTGCAGCGCCTCGTATCTTCACGCGGCATGAGTGAGGAGGATGCGCGCGCCCGCATCGCCGCGCAGGCAACCGACGAGCAGCGTGAGGCGGTCGCAACCTGGATTATCGATAATGGCGGCTCGCTGGAGGAAACCGCCGAGCAGGTGCGCGCCGTCTGGGAGCAGATGACCGCCGCCTAAAATCCTCCCCAGCAACACGGGGCGCAGCAATACAGAGCACAGCAACACCGGGCACGTACCCCGGCTCCCAACGTCCCCCAACCCCGACTCACCCGGCCCCCAATAACGCAAAGAACCCCCTCACCTCCCAAACGGGAGGTGAGGGGGTTCCTCTGCTCTAGGCACCCCACGCGGGGGTTACCTATCGGCTATTACGCCTGATGAGTGCTCATCTGAGCGGCAGATTAGTTGCCGGTCAGCTTCTTGCGGAGCTCAGCCAGTGCCTCATCCGATGCGAGGGTACCTGCGGAAGCGGGCTCCTCGGAGGAGTAAGAGGTCGGTGCGGGCTCAGCTGCTGCGGGAGCTGCTGCTGCAGCCTCTGCGTCAGCCTCGAGAGCCTTAGCAACCTGAACCTTGTGAGCCTCGAAGCGAGCCTGTGCCTCTGCGTACTGTGCTTCCCAAGCCTCGCGCTGTGCGTCGAAGCCTTCCAGCCACTCGTTAGCCTCGGGGTCGAAGCCCTCGGGGTACTTGTAGTTGCCAGCCTCGTCGTACTCTGCAGCCATGCCGTACAGAGCGGGGTCAAACTCGGTAGCGTTGGGGTCAACGCCCTCGTTTGCCTGCTTGAGGGACAGGGAGATGCGGCGGCGGTCCATGTCGATGTCGATGATCTTAACGAAGACCTCTTCACCAACGGAGACGACCTGCTCAGCCAGATCAACGTGGCGGGTTGCCAGCTCGGAGATGTGGACGAGGCCCTCGATGCCGTCCTCAACGCGCACGAATGCACCGAAGGGAACGAGCTTGGTGACCTTGCCGGGAACAATCTGACCCAGAGCGTGGGTGCGAGCAAATGCCTGCCACGGATCTTCCTGGGTTGCCTTGAGGGACAGGGACACGCGCTCGCGGTCCAGGTCCACCTCGAGAACCTCGACGGTAACGGGCTGGCCAACCTCGACAACCTCGGACGGGTGGTCGATGTGCTTCCAGGACAGCTCGGAAACGTGAACCAGACCGTCCACGCCACCCAGGTCCACGAATGCACCGAAGTTGACGATGGAGGAGACAACGCCCTCGCGGACCTGACCCTTCTCCAGCTCGTTGAGGAAGGAGGAGCGAACAGCGGACTGAGTCTCTTCCAGGTATGCACGGCGGGACAGAACAACGTTGTTGCGGTTCTTGTCCAGCTCGATGATCTTAGCTTCGATCTGCTGACCGATGTAAGGTGCGAGGTCGCGGACGCGGCGCATCTCAACGAGGGATGCGGGCAGGAAGCCACGCAGACCGATGTCGAGGATAAGGCCACCCTTGACAACCTCGATAACGGTACCGGTAACGACGCCGTCGTTTTCCTTGACCTTCTCGATGTCGCCCCATGCACGCTCGTACTGTGCGCGCTTCTTGGAGAGGATCAGGCGACCTTCCTTGTCCTCCTTGGTGAGGACGAGTGCCTCAACCTCGGAGCCGAGCTCGACAACCTCAGAGGGGTCGATGTCGTGCTTGATGGACAGCTCGCGGGAGGGGATGACGCCTTCGGTCTTGTAACCGATGTCGAGCAGAACCTCATCGTGGTCGATCTTAACGACCTGGCCGGAGACGAGATCGCCGTCGTTGAAGACCTTGATGGTCTTCTCGACTGCCTCGAGGAATGCCTGCTCGTCGCCGATGTCGTTGATTGCGACCTGAGGGATGTTGGTGCTCATGTAGTGAGGGCTCCAATTGGATTTCTAATAGGTCGACGCTGCCGGTTCGCCGTTCAACACCCCCGAGTGGAGGCGCCGACCGGCTCACTTTTTCACCCCGGCGCGCACGGCATAGGGCCGCTAACGCCTTTGAATGAGGTGAGGAAACGTCGAGCTGACGGATACTTACAATGTGTACCACCCACCGGAAGCAGATGCTTCAAGCAGGGTGTACAGGCAATTCATGTTCATTTCTCCGAAGAGAAAAAGAGCATAGAAAACCTGTACGTTGGTACACGCGATTAATAGTGTACGGGAATCCCGGGCGTGTCGTCAATGGTTACGCGGCCGGAATTCCCGTACTTATTTGCGGTTTTGGATTGTGATTTGCAGTGGGGTGTTGAGGAGGGGACGGCGTTCGTCCTCGTTCCTACAGGGGCACCCGC
>NZ_KV821867.1:112501-130585 GCF_001815755.1 Rothia sp. HMSC061C12 | reverse complement strand
GATGTCACTACGGACGACACCGCCCCTCCGTGTAAGGCACCAAGCCTACCTGGAGCGCGGGGTAGCTATACCCTCCGGAAGCGACATCAGGGTACCCTCTCGGGTGCTCTCCGCAGCGAAGCAAGGAGAGGGCGGAGCGCCCGAGAGGGTGGGTTCCCCTGCAGGAGCGGAGGAAGGGTATAGCGTACCCACCCGCCCTGTAGGAACGAGGACGAATACCGCTTTCCGTGCAGAGCCGAGAGAAGAAACGAACCTAGTGGCCTGCCTCCTGCCAAGACTTGCCCCAGCCGACCTGCACATCCAGAGGAACACGCAGGGAGGCGGCACCACTCATCTCCTCGACGAGCACGCGTTCGGCGGCTTCACGCTCACCGGTGGCGACTTCGAGGATGATTTCGTCGTGCACCTGCAGCAGCATGCGGGTCTTCAGGCCCTCTTCGCGCAGGCGGCGGTGAATGTTGATCATGGCGATCTTGATGATGTCCGCGGCGGTTCCCTGAATCGGGGCGTTGAGGGCGGCACGTTCGGCGGCTTCACGGCGTACACGGTTGGGTGAGTCCAGGTCGGGCAGCACGCGGCGGCGGCCGAAAATGGTTTCGGTGTAGCCGTCCTGGTGTGCCTGCTTGAGCACACCGCGCAGGAATCGTCCCACGCGTCCGAAGCGCTTGAAGTAGTTGGTGCGCAGCTCGCCCGCTTCATCGGAGCTGATGTTCAGCTGCTTGGCGAGGCCGAAGCGCGAGAGGCCGTACGCCAGGCCGTAGGACATTGCCTTGACCTTGGAGCGCTGCTCGGGGGTGACGTCCTCGGGGGCTACGCCGAAGACTTCGGAGCCGACGTAACGGTGCAGGTCCTCCCCCGCTTCGTAGGCGGCGATGAGCTTCTCGTCGGCGGCGAGGTGCACCATGATGCGCATTTCAATCTGCGAGTAGTCGGCGGTGAGCAGGCCCTCGTATTCCACACCGTCGATGGGTGCGGGCGCGACGATGAAGGCACCACGGATGCGGCGGCCTTCCTCGGTGCGGATCGGGATGTTCTGCAGGTTCGGTGCGGTCGAGGAGAGTCGACCGGTGGAGGCGGCACCCTGCTGGAAGGTGGTGTGCACGCGTCCGTCGTCGGCGGCTGCCTTCTGCAGGCCTTCGACGGTCTGTACGAGCTTGATGTTGTCGCGGTAGGCGGCGAGCGCACCGAGGAATGCGGCACCGTCGGACTCCGGGGAGATTTTGGAGAGTAGCTCGGTGACGGATTCGGCGTCGGTGGAGTAGCCGGACTTGATTTTGCGGGTGTGCGGCAGGGCGAGCTTGTCGAAGAGCACGGTCTGTAGCTGTTTGACGGAGGCGAGGTTGAGGGGTTCTTCGCCGTCGTCGGTTTCGACGGTGTCGCCGATGATGGCACGCGCGGCGTCCTGCGCCTGGGCGGCGCGTGCGGAGAAGGTGTCGTGCAGTTCGGCCAGGAGTGCGTCGGAGACGGCGATGCCTGCCTGTTCCATGTCTGCGAGGACGTAGAGCAGCGGCAGTTCGATTTCTTCGTAGACCTTCAGCTGACCGTGCTCTTCCATTTCGAAGTGCAGCAGGCGTGCGAGTTCGTGGATGATGCGGCTGATTTGCGTGAAGTAGCGCAGGTTGTCGACGGGTTCGGCTTCGCCGGGCATGCTGAAGAGGGAGGGTTCTGCCTCGTCTTCTTCGGGCTGGAAGACGAGCTGCGCGTAGGGGTCCTTGGGGATCCAGAGGTAGCGTTCGGCGAGGTCTTCCATGCGTTCGGAGAAGAGCTTGCGGGTTGCGGTGGGGATGAAGCCGCACATGTAGGAGGACAGTGCGGGGTCTTCAACAGCGCCGGCGAGTTCGTAGCCGTAGGCGCGCAGGAGTTTGCGCTGAACCTTGAGGTCCATGACGATTTTGCGGGCTGCTTCGTCAGAGAGCCAGGCGGCGAGGGCGGCGTCGAGTTCCGGGTCGATGGTGCGGGTATCGATCCAGAGGCTGGTGCTCTTGCTGGTGAGGAGCACGCCGAGCAGTTCGGGGTTTTCTTCGGCGGCGCGGATCTTGGTTTTGGTGACCTTGACGGCGGGTGCGTCGCCGATGGCGGGGCGCGCTACGGGCAGGTTGGTGACCGGGTAGAGGGTCACGGCGCCTTCGAGGCGTTCGGGTACGGCGATGGGCGCGCCCTGTTCGTCGGTGCCGTAGTTTTCTTCGGCTGCGGCGGAACAGAAGGCGCGGAATGCTGCTGCGTCTGCGTTTTTGGTGGGTGCGCTGGTGGCAATGGGTGCGTAGACGGGGCCGGTGGGTGCCTTCTTGGGCGCGCCCTCCTCCCCTGCTTCTGCGGCGGAGCTAGTAGCGCCTGCGGATCCGGCGGCGCGCACGATGGGGCCGAGGGTGTCGACGGCGCGCTTGCGGATGGTGCGGAACTCTACCTCGTCGAAGAAGGTGTTGAGTGCATCCAGGTCGGGGGTGAATGCGGTGTCTTCGAGGGTGACGTTCAGGTCAAGGTCGTTGACGAGCTGGTTGAGGCGACGGTTGCGCACCACGTTATCCACGTTCTCGCGCAGCGCCTCGCCCTTCTTGCCGCCAATCTTGTCGCGGTTGTCGAGCACACCCTGCAGGGAGCCGTATTCGCCGAGCCATTTGGCGGCGAAGCCGGGGCCTACGCCGGGTACGCCGGGCAGGTTGTCCGCCTGTTCGCCGGTGAGGGCGGCGAGGTCGGGGTACATGTGCGGGGGTACTTTGGTTTTCTTTTCGACGGCGGCGGGGTCCATGCGCTGAATACCCTTGGAGGGGCCAGTGGTGACCGGGTAGAGCAGGGTGACGTCGTCGGTGACGAGCTGGAAGATGTCGCGGTCGCCGGAGAGGATGAGAACCTTGTAGCCGGCTTCGGTGCCGCGGCGGGTGAGGGTTGCGACGATGTCGTCGGCTTCGTAGTTTTCGTAGGTGAGCGCAGGGATGTTGAGCGCGCCGAGCATCTTTTTGATGAGGTCGATTTGGCCGTTGAAGGCTTCGGGGATGGCGTTGCGGCCACCCTTGTATTCGCCGTATTCGGCGGTGCGGAAGGTGCCGCCGGGCAGGTCGAAGGCTACGGCGATGTGGCTGGGCTGGTTGTCTTTGATGATGCTCAGCAGGGTGGAGAGGAAGGCGTGGACGGCTTCGGTGTGCTGGCCGTCGCTGCGCACGAAGATGTGCTGTCCGGTCTTTTCGGCCATGGTGTAGATGCCGAAGAAGGAGCGTAGGGCGAGGGAGTGTCCGTCAATGAGCAGGAGGGTTTTGTTCTCTGTAGTCACTCCTCTAGTGTATCGAGTCTGAGTTTTCTTGGTGGTTGGCTTGGTGACGGCTGGGTTGGGGGGCTAGTTTCGGTGGTTACGGGTTAGAGCCCTGTGGGGAGGCACCCGCGCTGTGTTGGGTGTCGGTGCTGTGCCATATAGCGGAATAACGGGGTGTGTGGAAAGAGTTTTACCTCATATGTAGGTGCCGGTGGGGTGCGTTTGGTAAGTTTTTCTCCCGAAAATTGTGCCCCAAGCCACTATGTGAGGTGGATAATAATACGGTTTCCAGATAATATATAACCTTATTATCGCCTCCAGCGTAGGAAACCCCCACACCCTGTGTATTCATAGGCAGAACTCTACCCAGAATTCACCGGCAGGATTCACCGGACCGTGAGGGCACATCCCGCGCTTAACACACAACGAACCCTCATTTAGGAAACTATGAAGGCACTCAAAAAACTTCCCCTCCTCGCGTGGATTATCATCGCGATCGCATCGGGTGTGCTCATCGGCTTGCTGACCCCCGGAATGATTAGCGGCATCAATGACGCAACCGGCGCAGCCATCCCCACCGACCTCATTGTGCAGCTCTTCGTCTCCTTCTCTACCGTATTCAGCGCCTTCCTGAGCTTCGCGATTCCGCTGATTATTATCGGTTTCATCGTGCCCGGCATTGGTTCCCTCGCGCAGGGTGCGGGCAAGATGCTCGGCATCACCGTGGGTCTGGCGTACATCTCCAGCATCCTTGCCGGCTTCCTGGCACTGACCTGCGCACTGCTGCTCTACCCCATCATCTTGAAGGGTCAGCAGCTCGCATCCTTCGATAACCCCGAGAACGCCCTCTCCACCGGTTACGTTTCCATTCAGCTGACCCCGATTATGGGCGTGCTGAGCGCCCTGATTCTCTCCTTCATCCTGGGCCTGGGCATTACCGCTTTGAAGACCCGCGCAATGCTGAACCTCTTCGAGGACTTCCAGGTCATCGTTGAGAAGATGCTCAGCTACGTGATTATCCCCCTGCTGCCCGTACACATTGTGGGCGTGTTCGCGAACATGACCCTCGCCGGTCAGGTCGCCAAGATTCTCTCCGTTTTCGGTCTTGTGTTCGTCATGGTGATTATTCTGCACTGGGTCACCCTGGCCCTGCAGTACTCGGTGGCTGGCGCGGTGTCTCGCCGTAGCCCCATCCAGATGCTCAAGACCATGATGCCCGCGTACTTCACCGCAATCGGCACCCAGTCTTCGGCTGCGACCATCCCGGTGACCGTGCGTTCTGCAAAGAAGGCTGGCATCTCTGCTCGCGTGGTGGACTTCGCGATTCCGCTGTGCGCAACCATTCACCTCTCCGGCTCCATGATCACCATTACCTCCTGCGCGGTGGCTGTGCTGTTCATGACCGGTAAGGGCCCCGACTTCGGTTCGCTGGTTCCCATGATTCTAGTGCTCGGCGTGATGATGGTTGCCGCTCCCGGCGTTCCCGGCGGTGGCGTGATGACCGCAATCGGTCTGCTGGAGTCTATGCTTGGCTTTGACTCCTCCATGATTGCCCTGATGATTGCTCTGTACCTGGCTCAGGATTCCTTCGGCACCGCGACCAACGTGACCGGTGACGCGACCATCGCAACCCTGACCGAGCGCATCTCCAAGGCAATCGGAGCGAATCCCGATAAGGAAATCCGCGACGAGGACATCGAAAAGGCAGAAGCCATTTCCGCCTAATCCTCTCCGCTTCCATAGCGTTTTTCAGCCCCGCCTCCTGAGTTCAGGAGGCGGGGCTGACCCGCACCCGGAAGCACCCGCGAAAAGCTATCCCGCCTAAAGCAACAAAAACCGAGGAGTACACTGGAAGTCATGACTGAAAACAACACACACCACGCACCCGTCCGCGCGGCAGCACCCACCACCCTCAGCGCAGAAGAAATCAAGGCGCAGCTGACCGAAAGCGGCATCCCCGAGCACCTGCACCCCTACTTCCCCCGCGGCCTGGGCGAGCTCATCCCCGCCATGGGCATTAAGTTCCAGGAACTCACCGCAGAACGCACCGTTGCGACCATGCCCGTCGCCGGTAACACCCAGCCCATCGGTCTGCTGCACGGCGGCGCCAACGTGGTCCTCGCCGAGACCCTCGGCTCCCTCTCCGCAGGTGTACACGGCGGCGAAAACCTCGTAGCAGTCGGTGTGGACATCAACGCAACCCACGTGCGCCCGGCAGTCTCCGGCGTGGTTACCGCAACCTGCACCGCTGTCAAGCTCGGACGCACCCTGTGCATCCACTCCATCGACATTGTGGATGAGCGCGGCCGCACCACCTGCACCGCACGCATCACCAACATGCTGATTCCCCGCCCCACTGCATAATCTCCCGCAGTATAAAGTCCTACAGTCTCAGCAAGTAGCCTAAAATCGTAGAAGCACGGGGTACACGGCACCCCGCCGACACCCCACCAGAAGGTACGACCAGAAGGAGCACCATGGCCCGCGAGCGCACCCCCTATTTCAAGCGTTACCCGAAGATTGTGCGCGCCAAGCGCATTGTCCTGCCCATCGCAATCGGCGTGATGCTGGTGTGCCTGGTGACCGCCATCAACAACCCCGGCAGCTTCTGGTGGCTGGGCGTAATGCTCGGTACCGGCGGTATGCTCTGGGCTGGCTCCCCCACGGACCGCCCCATCAGCGGCCCAAACAATGACGAAGATGATTTGAACCGCTACCTGCGTTAAGTTCCGTGTAGCGCCGGGTTCCCGCCCGCGTTAGGCACCCGATTCGCGGCGCACACCCGCGAACCGTTAAACACGAACGCCCCGTCCCTCAGCTTCATCGTGAGGGGTGGGGCGTTTGTGTGTCATGAAAAGGTGCTGATCAGATACTGGCCAGCTGAAGGCGCATACGGGCGAATCCTAGTCTTCGCCGTAGCGTGCATTCGTACCTGTACTGTCACGTACTTTGCACGTCTTGTGCTTAGGAGAGCTGCTTGATGATGGTGTCGGAAACTTCGCGCATGGACAGGCGGCGGTCCATGGAGGTCTTCTGAATCCAGCGGAATGCTTCCGGCTCGGTCAGGTTCATCTTGGTGATGAGCAGCGACTTTGCGCGGTCAACGAGCTTGCGGGTCTCGAACTGGTCGCGGATGGTGCCCACTTCCTTCTCGAGAGCGCGAATCTGCTCGTAGCGGCTAATTGCCACCTCGATTGCGGGAACCAGGTCGTTCGGGGAGAACGGCTTGACGACGTACGCCATAGCGCCTGCCTCAACGGCACGGTCTACGAGTTCCTTCTGACTGAATGCGGTCAGCAGAACGACGGGAGCAATCTGCTCCTTCGCAATTTCTTCAGCTGCGGTGATGCCGTCCATGATCGGCATCTTCACATCCATGAGGACGAGGTCGGGGCGGTGCTTCTGCGCTAGCTCGACGGCGGTCTTGCCGTTATCGGTTTCTGCAACAACATCGAAACCCTGGTCCTTCAGAATTTCAACGATGTCGAGGCGAATCAATGCCTCGTCTTCAGCCACGACGACGGTGCGGGCCGGGCCCTGCTCCTCCGCCTGGTTTTGAGTGGTCAGCTCTGACATTACTCTTCTCCTTTATCAAATTTGAATCACTTAAAGTCTACAGGAGGGAATAAATGTTCATCTACTTTCTCGCCTCGTCCCCCGCGTGTTATATGCGTCCTATGTGCAGGTGGGAGGAGTTTTCTTTCGTCATTTTTGAGCCACCACGCAGATTTTGCATCTTAATGCATGTTTTTGTTCTATACTGCTCATGACCACAAAGAAAAACCCGCACAACGCAGAGGTCACGCGGCGAAATTCACACCTAAAACATAGACCCGAAAATGACTCTGACATGCAATAACGCGTCGTCGGGTTAGATACAAACGTAATAAACAAAATATTTATACCGAAACTCCATCACCTGCCAAAGAAGGCCGATACACTGGAATGGATTATTCTCCTCGACTTCTCCGGCACTCGCATTTGACCGACCATACTCGATACCCGGAGGGGATTCATGTCAATCACCCGTCAAGCACGCACCTTGTACTCAGACTTCGTCGAGTACAAGGAACTCGATCGCGCCCCGCTGACTTCCATTCACCCCGGAATTCTCATCGCCTTCGACTCCACCGCGCTTGCAAGCCTCTACAACTACCCAACCCACATTAGCGACGAAATCCTCCGCGCCTACTCACAGCTACGCGGACACGCCTTCCTCCCCCACCAGGCACTCAAAGAATTCTGGGCAGCACTCGACGGCGCCTCCCCCGTACCCGCCGCTGCAGACCGCGTCCGCTCAGCGCTCGCATCCTTCAAAGAAACCCTGCCCGAAGAACGCAACTCCCCCTGGAGCGCGTTGCGTTCAGTTACGCACCAGCTGGACCACTCCATCGCGCAGATCATGAGGATCCTTGAACCCACCACCGACACCGGATCCATCAACATGGCACGCCGCGAAGATGACACGATCCTGCCGCGACTGAACCGCATCTTCACCGGACACGTGGGTGCCGTGCCCAGCCCCGAACGCCACGAACAGCAGTGCCGCGAAGCCCTCGCACAGGGCCACCCGCTGCTCGCTAACGCCAGCTTTGACGCCGACTTCGCGCTCTGGAACCAGTGCGTTGCCGAAGCAACCACCCGCGTGAAAGGCACCGACTGCGTCTTCGTCACCGGTGGTGTGCGCGACACCTGGCTGCGCAACGGTCAGCAGGTACGCGCCGCATCGGGCGGCGAACACGTGCGTCAGCTCGCGAACCGCCAGCTGCTGCGTGAATACACTAAGGCAACCGGAGGCGGCGTGTTCCGCATCTACACCGTTGAGGAGATCCTGCGGCTCGCCTCCAACCAGTACGGCGTGACCGTCAGCGACGCTACCTACAGCGCGATTCGCGCGGAACAGCCCGTAGCTGTGTAGGCAAGCGGTGTAGGCGGCCAACCATCACGCCACACTAACAACCACCGTTAACCGCGAGAAGCCACATGTGTTTCGAGAAGCCACCAAAAACGTGGCTTTTCGAAACACATGTGGCTTTTCAGCATCTAGCTAGTTCTCACGGCTGGCGCGGTACAGCTCAGCGGCGCGCTGCTCCAAGGAATCGTCATCACCGAGCATCAGGTAGCACAAGTACAGGGTGAAGGCGGCGCGGCGGTCGGCGGCGAGCGCCTCCGCGTCATCACCCTCAGGGGTGCTGAAAGCGATAGCGTCGTGTGCCTGCGGCAGGGCGGCGATCAGGTGCGCGGCGGTTTCGTAGCCGTCCTGGTTGCCGGGCAGGGTGACGTGGTGCGGCTCCTGGTTCTTGTCAGCAGCGCCGGATTCCGCTCGGGCGGCGGAAAAGTTAGCCTTGAGAACGTCCTCAACACGGCTCATCAGCTCATCGTCGGGCAGGGTACGGTCATCTGCGGCAAACGCAACGTGGATGCCGTTCAGAGTCTCGTAGGGGTGCTCACCCGCGTAGTATCCGGCGGCGAGCGCGTAGCCGGTGAGTAGCTGCGCTTCGGCGGCGGTGAAGGTGCCGCGTGCCTCACGCAGGTCGGGCAGCAGAAGCTCAGTCAGGAGGGGGTGCAGGGACTCGGGGGCGTTCGCGATAGCCTCCTGCAGGTACTCTTCCGCCTCCGCGGTGGGCTCGGCGTTGAGCAGGGTCAGGAAAGCCTCATCGGTGCCAGCCCAGCATCGGGCGATCAGCACGAGGGTTGCAATCAGCAACAGCAGGTCGCGGTAGTTGCCCGAACGGTCAGCACCGAAGGTCTCGGCAACAACGCGTGCCAGCATGCGGGCGGCAATGTTCTCAAGGACGAACTCGTCGTAGGGGTTGCTGCCGGGCCAGTTTGCGGGGTCGGGAAGGTAGTTTTCGTCCAGGTACCGCAGCACGGGTTCGAGGGGTGCGGGCGCATCCGCAGCGAGGTCGAGGCGGCACTGCTCAACCCAGCTGTTCACGGTAGCCTCGTCAGCGATGCCGGTAGCCTCAGCCAGCTGGGCGCGCGAAAGGCTGTACGGTGCAACGAGCTTGCCGAGGTCGTCGCACGCGCCGTTGGAGCGGTAGGTGGGCTGGTAGTTGGGGGCGGGAAGAGTTCCGGGGAGGTTGGTGGCTGCCATGGTAGCTCCTTCGCTGAGGTTCGGGGTGAACTGGGTTGTATGGTGTGCGATGCGCGGTGCCGCCTGAGGGGTTGGGGCGTCTTCTTTCTACGCATCTTCTAATTTCAGAATATCCCAGAGCCCCGCATCGTGTGCTGCCCGTCGTCATTATGGGCTTCGGAGTGTTTTTATCGCCTTCACCATACCCGCCATAGACACATATAAGCACCCATCAGTTGTTAATGATAGAATCGCAGTGTATTATTTAGTTAATTTTCAAACAATATTTTTCAAAGGAGTTAATAATGTCCCACTCTCCCTATAGCAACAAGAAGGTCATGGAGGACTGGCTTAAAGACCTCGGGGTTTTGGATACTCTGGCCACTGCGGCAAAGATTATCCAGCTTGCGGCGAATAACCCGGACTACCCTGAACATGCACGGAACGCCAGCAAGGGCATGAACCACTACGAGCTTGTTGCTGAAAATCTTAATCGTGTCACCCTTACCGGTGATAAGTTTGTCTCATTTCAAAATGAACCTATCACTAAGAATCTCAACGCTTTGGCAACTGACCTTCCGCAGGAAGCATATCCGCTTCTCACTGCATTGAGCCGTCGGCGTGGTCTTTACCGCAGTGATTCGTACAAGAACATGCCCTATTGGGAGGTCAGCACCTGTTGCTCCCTGGTAATGCAAAGCGCTAACCGCTTCGGTGGCATTGACAAGATTCGTTGGGAGAGCAGCACGAAAAAGCGAATTATTTCAGCAACGAATCACTACGTTCAGGACACTCTCGATATTCCGGGGTTGGATGATCTCGTCGAAGATTTGCCGTTGCGTCTCCCCATTTTGGTAGTAGCGTATAATATTTCCCCCGAAGGTGAACTTAAGGAGTTTGCCCTTGGTCTACCTGCTCCGGTCGAACGTCGCAACCAGAGCCCTTGGGTATGGACCATTGATGTACTCGATCATGCAGCATCGTCGAAATTCCTTGCCGCCATCGATTCCGCGCAGGAAGAAGTTCAGTCTACGACCCATCCTGAGGCCCCGGCAGTTCCTGACGCTCATGTTAAGCTGAAGAAGGCAGCCGAGTAGGAGCTGTTATGACTCATACACCACACTCTTTGTCCGCGAAAGCATTATGTCTGTACAAGATTCTTCCCCCATACTCTCCTTTGACCCAAGGAGGCTCACGTTAGCTCGAGAACTTCAAGGCGTCCGCAAGAGCGATTTGGCTAGGAGTCTTGGAGTTAGCGCTGTCACTATTACTCATTGGGAATCGGGTAACCGAAACCCAACTAAAGATAATGTCTACGCACTAGCTCTAACTCTTGGCGTTGCTCCATCTTTTCTTGAAAGTCAGTTCTCAGAAGCCCCATTAATTTCTGGCGCACCTCACTTTAGGTCCTTACGCTCGACAACTCAGCTTAGTCGCAACCAGGCTCAAGCGTATACGCAAGTTGTCCAGGATGTTGTGCATACAATGAGTGAATATGTCGATTTCCCGGACCTGGTACTCCCCAGCATCTTGACTGATTCTGACCTTCCCGGTTCTGAGATTCCTCGTCTAGCAGCTGAGCAGGTTCGTAAAGATTGGGGTTTAGGGAATAAGCCCGTCCAACATGTTGTCCGCGCTATGGAGAACCATGGTATCGTCGTTGTCTTTGCTCCCTTCCAGAGCGCAGCAATTGATGCATACTCCACTTTTGGTAGCGAAGCTCCAGTAGTAGTTCTGAACCCGACAAAGGGTGATTACTACCGTCAACGCTTTGATGCCGCCCATGAACTAGGCCACCTAGTAATGCATGCTGATGCTGATCCTGGTCATAAGGTTCTTGAGGCTCAGGCTCATGCATTTGCCGCAGAATTTTTGGCACCAAGTGCATGCATTCAGGATGAATTGCCTACAGTCATGAACGGTCAAGGCTGGATGAAGCTGAAGGAGCTTAAGGAATATTGGGGCATCAGTATGCAGGCTCTTTTGTATAGGGCTAAAGAACTGGGCCGCCTTTCAGACGATGCCTACCGGAACGCTATGGTTACCGTTTCTCGTAACGGATGGCGCGCTAAGGAACCAGGTCTTATTTCTTCTCTCGAAGAACCGTCCCTAATTCCTCATGCGATTAGTCTCATCGAGGAGTCAGGCGTTCCGTCTGAGATATTGAGAGAGAAATCGCGCGTACCTCAACATTATTTTGAAGTCATCACAGCGCGACGTCCTGTTCTACCAGTAAATGTATAGGAATCAAGCCTCGAGGGAGTGTAATTCTTGCACTCTCTCGAGGCTTCTCTGGGCATCCCCAAAATGTATCAGGCCAGTTCAACAGAAAAGCCACATGTGTTTCAAACACATGTGGCTTCTCGGCGGAGTATGAGGATGTTAGTCCAGCAGCGCGTCCACGAATGCTTCCGGGTCGAACGGCGCCAGGTCGTCCGGGCCTTCACCCAGGCCGATGAGCTTGACGGGAACGCCGAGCTCCTCCTGGATAGCGACCACGATGCCGCCCTTTGCGGTGCCGTCAAGCTTGGTGAGCACGATACCGGTGACGTCCACGATATCGCCGAAGACCTTCGCCTGAACCATACCGTTCTGGCCGGTGGTCGCGTCAATCACGAGCAGAACCTCGGTGACCGGCGCTTCCTTCTCAATCACGCGCTTGATCTTGCCGAGCTGATCCATCAGACCGGACTTGTTCTGCAGGCGGCCAGCAGTGTCCACGAGCACGGTGTCGACGCCCTGCTCCTTGCCAGCCTTCACGGCATCAAACGCGACGGATGCGGGGTCGGCGCCTTCCTTCTCGGAACGCACGGTCTTCACGCCCACGCGGTCACCCCAGGTGGTCAGCTGCTCGGAGGCGGCCGCACGGAACGTATCCGCGGCACCCAGGAGCAGGGTCTGACCGTCAGCAACCATCACGCGGGCAATCTTACCGACGGTCGTGGTCTTACCGACGCCGTTCACGCCAACGACCAGCACCACGCCGGGGTTGCCGTCGCTACCGGCGGTCTTCAGTTCGCGGTCCATGTCGGGGCGAACAATCTTCACGAGCTCTTCGCGGAGCATCTTCTTCACGGCGGCGGGGTTACTCGTACCCTCAACGCGCACGCGCTGCTGCAGCGCCTCCACCAGGCGGGTAGTCGGCTCGGAACCGAGGTCGGCGAGCAACAGGGTCTCTTCCACTTCGTCCCAGACGTCCTGGTCGATGCGGTCGCGGGAGAGCAGAGCCAGCAGGCCCTTGCCGAGCATGTTGTTGGAGCGTGCCAGGCGGGCACGCAGGCGCACCAGGCGACCCGCGGACGGGTCGGGCATATCAAGTTCAATAGCGCGAGGTGCCGAGCTTTCGGGTTGTTCCGCCGATCCGCCGGAGGCCTTAGCCGCCTCCTGACGCAAAGACTGCAGGTCCGCGGTCTTCTTGGGTCGGCGCAGAACGGCGAAAAGTACACCGGCGATAACCAGTACACCCAGCACGATTGCGCAGATTATCATCATCGTTTCGTTCACACTACTAGCTTACCGGTTTGGGCGGTTTGGCTGGTCGAGGTGACGCGCATGCCCGGCTGTCGGCGGAGTAGACTGGACACTGTTAAGTTTTTTAGCCGAACACATGGTTGACAGTTGCGGGTGGGGCCCGCGGCTGCCGCACGGCACCGCACGATTTCGAGGATGAACATGAGGAACCCTGCCAAAACACCGCCTGTTTTTGACCCGCGCACGATTGACCCGAATCGTGTGCCGACCGGCTTGAAGGTTCTGATTGCTGCCTCGTTCATGATTGCGGTGGGTTTTGGTTTGGTGGCGCCGGTGCTGCCGAACTATGCGCAGAACTTTAATGCGACGGTCACTATGGCGACGATGGTGGTTTCTGCGTTGGCGATTACGCGCCTGATTTTTGCGCCGTCGGCGGGTCAGATGATTACCCGGTGGGGTGAGCGTCCGGTGTACACGATTGGCATGCTGATTGTGTCGGTGACGTCGTTCATGATTGCGTTTGCCTGGGATTATTGGGTTCTGCTGGGTTCGCGTGCGGTGGCGGGTATCGGCTCGGTCATGTTCACGGTCTCTGCGATGGGTCTGCTGGTACGCCTGTCCCCGGCGCATATGCGCGGCCGTATTTCGGGTTATTATGCGACGGCGTTCCTGCTGGGTAACCTGCTGGGCCCGGTGATTGCGAGCGCGCTGGCGCCGTTTGGTATGCGTGCGCCGTTCATTGTGTATGGTTTTTCGCTGCTGGCGGCGGGCCTGATTGTGTGGTTCTTGATGCCGTCGCAGGCGGCGCTGGAGGCGGAGCGCGACGCGATTATGGAGGCGGCGGCACTGGCTGAGGGTAAGGGCACCGGGGTGCTGCCGTCGGCGGCGCCTTCCCCTGCTGACACTCAGGCTGGCGCATCCGGCAAGGCGGCTAAGCCTGCTGCATCCGGCGGCGCTGCGGGTAAGAGTGACCTGCCTGCGATGACGGTTCGTGACGCGTTGAAGTTCTCGAATTACCGTTCTGCGCTGGTGTCGAACTGGGCGATTGGCTGGTCGGTGTTTGGTGTGCAGTCGTCGATTATTCCGTTGGCGGCGGCGTATTTGGCGACTGGTGGCGATATGTCGAATTCGGTTGCGGGTACTTTGTTGGCGTCTTTGGCGATGGCGACGAACTCGTTTGGTAATGCGTTGACGCAGACGTTCTCGGGTCGTTTTTCGGATCGTTTTGGTCGCCGTGTGATGGCGTTTTCGGGTCTGCTGTTGGCGGGTTCTGCGGTGACGTTTATGGGTTTCGCGCCGGTGGCGTGGGTGTTTGTGTCGTTGACGGCGTGCCTGGGTATTGGTGCGGCGTTTATGGGTCCGTCGATTCAGGCTGCGGTGTCTGATGTGATTGGTACTCGCCGCAGTGGTGGCCAGGTGTTGGCGGTGTATCAGATGTTTAGTGATTTTGGTATGATCCTGGGCCCGCTGGTGGCTGGCATGATTGCGGATGCGTGGGGTTTTGTTCCGGCGTTCATTATCAGTGGTTTGTTGTTGGTGGCGGCGGCGTTTACGTGGGCGCCGTTCCGTAAAGCGCGCTGGCCAAAGGATATTGCGGACGCGGACTATACGGGCCGCTAAGCACTCTATAACATGTGAAAAGCCGGTGTCCGGTTCCTGTTGCGTGACAGGAACCGGACACCAGCTTTTAATCTATATGAGATTTAGGGAACGAGTACAATGATGCCAGCCATTATCTGATCACCCCAGAGAATCAAAATCCAGGGAATAGACAGCGCCATGCCTAATGCAACCAGCACGGGACGGTACCAGCGGCTCTTCGGCAGGTATGCCGATACCAGCAGCGCCAGCGGAAACAGCGGCAGCAGAATGCGGATGGTAGAGGAAATCGGGAGCCAGAAGATAAAAAGATACCCCATGTAGCATCCGGTCCACAGCCACAGAGCGGGGTGGATTAGGGAACGACTAAACTTACGGGAAATCCAGTAATAGAAACCCACCACTGCCATAATAACGATTATTGCAACAACAATCTTGGGAAGCACACCACCAAGGTAGTAGTAGATGCGCAGAATCCACTGAATGAAGAACTGGTGGCCTTCGCCGGGTTTGCGGTTACTCCATCCCAGCTCCGTCGCAAAATATGCGTCCATACGCCCTGTTCGCAGAGCAGCATGTAGAGGGTGTACGAACGCGAAGAAACAGACGAACAACGCGCTTATAAGCTGCCCGAACCTGCCCCGGAAGGAGCCCCACGCATCTGACAGTGCAGAGTGCGATGCATCCTCGATACGACGGCGACGGTAGTCGTTCACCGTACACCACAGCCACCACAGACCAACAAAGGCACCGAGGGGTACGCCGACCGGGCGGGATAGTGCGGCGAGGAGCGCTACTGGGAGCAGCATGAGGTATCGGCCGCGGAGTACGCACCATACGCTCAGTGCAATCAGTAGGACGGATAGTGCTTCCGCGTAGCCGGTGATGAAGACGGGGCTGGCCATGCTGAAGGCGTACACTGCGACGGCCCATAGTGCGAGGCGGTTGCGGGACTCGTCCCCTACGAGGGCGCGGGTGTCGAAGATGCCGCGGTCACGCCAGTTGAGGCAGCCGATGAAAAGGCGGTGCAGAACATAAGCCAGGGTAAAACCTGCCACGATGGTCAAAGCAAGCGCTGCTACACGGTATCCGATACCGAACGTATCGGCAACACCACCAGCAATGAGGGGCTGTAATGGCATGAAGGCCCAGGTATTGTTGTCCACCGTGCCATCTGGACGCATGGGCAAATGCTGAGGATACCAATTGGTATAAATACGCTCGTAGAGGTCGGCATCCCATTTACTCAGGAACCCGAGGAGATCACCGCGCCGGCTTGCACCAACGAGGTGGTTATTTTTGTGTTGCTCATGTGCAACAAGAAAAATGGCAAGATGAAAAACACAGGCAGCTGCCCAAATCAGCAGTGCAGAAACCCACGTACGGCGAGCAGGTAACAACCTTTGCTCAGAAGAAGTGTCAGCTCCAGAAGACTTAGCACCCCGGTCATCAAGAACAGGCACAGGACCAGTCAGAAAACCAGAAAAGAGCTTAGAAAAGACGGAGGACGGAGCAATCCATCCAAGATGTTTAGTCATAAGTATTCTCAATGTGTCAGTGTGAGTGATAATCGGCATCTCAACCATTTCAGCTCTCCGCCACGACGGACAGCATGCACTATACAGCCGGATATGCAGTGCATTTTAGTGAAATGTCCTCCATAGATTATCAGTTATTAACCCACCAGACACGTATAACAAACTCTCCACCTGTAATCTACCCATAGATTTATATCACAGGGCACCTGGTGGCTTGTTAAAAGACTACAGAAAAGCCGGTACCTGCGAGGGAACAGGCACCGGCTTTATATGTGCGAGAGGCAAGCCAGCAGAACAAGCTAACCCACTTTTAGGGCAGCAGCCAGACGGGGCCAATCACGTCCGGGCCGCCCCAGAGTAGGCGCATCCACAGGGCGGAGCCGAGCAAGCCCATCAGCACCAGCAGGAGGCGGTACATGCGGCTCTTCGGCAGGTAGGCGGCGACCAGCAGCGACAGGGGGAACAGCGGCAGCAGAATACGGAAGGTAGAAGATGTCGGGAGCCAGAAGATGAACAGGTATCCGGCGTAGCAGGCGGTCCACAGCCACAGGGCGGGGTGCAGTAGGGTGCGGGTGAATTTCTGCGACATCCACCAGTAGAAGCTCAGGATGAGGAGCACCAGGGCGGCCCACATGATGATGGCGGGTACGGAGCCCACATAGTAGAGGTTGAATTGGTGGACCCACTGGGCGAAGTACTGGTGACCGTCTTCGACCTTGCGGAAGCTCCAGCCGAGTTCCGTGGCGAGGTACGCGTCGGGACGTCCGGTACGCAGAGCCGCGTGCAGGGGGTGCACGAATGCGAAACTGCAGACCAGTAGCGCGCCGAGGAGCTGACCGAGGCGTCCACGGAACGCAGCCCACGCATCCGACAGGACAGACTGCGAGGAGTCATCGGAGCGGCGGGCAAGATAGTCAGAAACGGTGCACCAGAACCACCAGAGGCCTACGAACGCGCCGAGTGGTACACCCAGCGGGCGGGACAGCGCCGTCAGAAGTGCCACGGGCAGAAGCAGGATGTAGCGGCCACGCACCACACACCACACACTCAAGGCAAGGAGCAGAGTGGAAAGAGCCTCAGCGTAACCGGTGACGAAGATGGGGCTCGCGGGGCTGAATGCGTACACGGCGAGCGCCCACAGGGCGATGCGGTTTCGGGATTCGTCGCCAACGAGTGCGCGGGTGTCGAAGGTGCCGCGGTCACGCCAGTTCAGGCTACCGATGAAGAGACGGTAGAGCACAACAGCCAGGGCGAGGCCGGCGGCGAGGCTGACTCCGACCGCGGCGAGGCGGTACTCGATACCGAAAATGTCAGCGACTTTGCCGCTGATCATTGAGTGGAGGGGCATGAATGCCCAGGAGTTGAAGGATACGGACCCGTCGGCGCGCAGGGGTAGTTCGGTGGGGTACCACTCCTTGTAGATGCCCTGGTACCAGCCGGCGTCCCAGATGTTGAGGTAGGAGAGGAGGCCGTTGTGGTTTTTGTTTTCGTGGCTGAGGGGGTTTCGCTGGTCTTCTGCGAGCGAGTATGCGAAGGTGCCGAGGTGGGTTGCGCTGGCTAGTGCCCAGATGATGAGGGCGGGGATCCAGGTGCGGTAGGCGGCCAGTTTCTGGGGGTTGGCGACGTGTTCGGTATTACTCATCTTAGTTTTTGTGGAGGGGCGCTGCGCTTCAAGGGCAGGCACGGGACCGGTAGAGGAGCCGGAAGATAGGTCGCGTTCGATGAAGGACACAGGTTTTCCTGGGGATTGAGCCATAAGTATTCTCGCGAGTGTAGTGTGGACGCATGATGGACATTCTGGCGCCGTATCAGTTGAATCGTGTCTATTAGATGTGGCGGGTGCTGCCCAGTCCAAAGCGGGTGGTGCAGTTTGGTGAAATATCCATGTGTAGACTATCAACGAACTGACTGCGCCTCAATGTGAACGCGCTATTCCTGCTAATTATGACGAAAGAGATGAGTGAAGCCGGTGCCTGCGAGGGAGCAGACACCGGCTTTATGTGTGTGAGAGGTAAGCTAACAGAACAAGCCAACAACATGGAACCCCAGAGCCAGGTGAGCTAACAGCAACACCCAACCCCCAGACCAACCCATCTATATCTTCCTCCGGTGGGATAGGCGACCTAGAGGGCGTACCGGACACGCGAAGCGGGGGC
>NZ_KV821867.1:77629-112401 GCF_001815755.1 Rothia sp. HMSC061C12 | reverse complement strand
C
Organism: Rothia sp. HMSC061C12; assembly: GCF_001815755.1. Taxonomy (NCBI): domain Bacteria; kingdom Bacillati; phylum Actinomycetota; class Actinomycetes; order Micrococcales; family Micrococcaceae; genus Rothia; species Rothia sp. HMSC061C12. The sequence goes on along the minus strand of NZ_KV821867.1, from coordinate 112,400 downwards.
TAACCCACGGAAGCCTCACTCCCCCGCGATCGGCGTCCGGCACGCCATCTCTTAGCGACCCCTATCGGGTCACAGGCACCTTGGAGAATTCACGCACGGTACCTTCGGGGTCGCCGGAGCGTACCAGTGCTTCACCGATGAGGACCGCATCGGCACCGGCGCTGGCGTAGGCGCGCACGTCCTCAATGCTGGCGACGCCGGACTCAGCAACCTTAATGACGGAGTTGGGCAGGTGCGCTGCGAGGGATGCGTAGTGCTCGTTATTGACTTCGAGGGTCTTGAGGTTACGCACGTTAATGCCGACGATTTTCGCGCCGATGCGCTGGGCGACCTCGATTTCTTCGGGGGTGTGGGTTTCGACGAGGGCGTTCATGCCGAGCGATTCGGTGAGTTCGAGGAACTCGCGCAGGGTCTGCTCGTCGAGGGCCGCCACAATCAGTAGCACCAGGTCGGCGCCGTGTGCGCGTGCCTCCCAGATCTGGTATTCGTCAACGGTGAAGTCCTTGCGGAGTACGGGGATGTTCACGGCGGCGCGCACAGCGTCCAGGTCGGCGAGGGAGCCGTTGAAGCGGCGCTGTTCGGTGAGTACCGAGATTGCTGCGGAGCCACCTGCTTCGTAGCGTGCGGCGAGCGCGGCGGGGTCGGGGATTTCGCCGAGCGCACCCTTGGACGGTGAGGAGCGCTTCACCTCGGAGATGATGCGTGCGGTCGTGCCGTTGCCGCCGCCGGGTACTTCACCGCGTAGGGAGGCGAGCGCGTCGCGGGCGGGTGCGGCTGCGAGGGCGCGCTTCTTCATTTCTTCGAGGGGAACCTGCTGTACGCGGGCGGCGAGGTCTTCGCGGACGCCGACAATGATCTCGTCGAGAACGGTGCTCATGGTGTCTCCTTGGGTTACTTGGTGGCGTTGACGGCTGCGTCTGCGTCCAGGGGTGCCAGGCCGGAGGCGGTCAGCACAGCGCGCAGCGGGGCGGCGGACTTGTTGACGGTTTCGAGGGTTTCGGAGTCCGGGTTGGAGTCCATGACGAGGCCCGCACCTGCCTGTACGTAGGCGGTGCCTTCCTTGAGTACGGCGGTGCGGATGGCGATTGCCATGTCCATGTTGCCGGCGAAGTCGAAGTAGCCGCATACGCCGCCGTAGACGCCGCGGCGGGTGGGTTCGTATTCGTCGATGAGCTGCATGGCGCGCGGCTTGGGCGCGCCGGAGAGGGTGCCTGCCGGGAAGGCGACGCGTAGCACGTCGTAGGCGCTGAACTGCGGGTCGAGTTCGGCGCTGACGGCGGAGGAAATGTGCATGATGTGGCTGAAACGCTCAATGATCATGAACTGGTCGACAGACACGGTGCCGGGCTTGGCGATGCGTGAGAGGTCGTTGCGTGCCAGGTCGACGAGCATGAGGTGTTCGGAGCGTTCCTTTTCGTCGGCGAGCAGTTCCTCGGCGAGTGCGAGGTCTTCTTCGCGGGTTGCGCCGCGCGGGCGGGAACCGGCGATGGGGTGGGTGCTGGCGATGCCGTCCTTGAGGGTGACGAGCGCCTCCGGGGAGGAGCCGACGATGTGGAAGGGGGTGCCGTTGCTGTCTTCAAAGTTGAAGAGGTACATGTACGGCGAGGGGTTGGACTGGCGCAGTACACGGTACACGTCGAGTGCCTTGGCGTTGGTTTCGGCTTCGAATCGGCGTGAGAGCACAATCTGGAAGACGTCGCCGTCGATGATGTTCTTCTTGGAACGGTCGATGGCGTCCTTGAAGCCCTGTTCGCTCCAGGTGAGGGTGACGTCTTCGCGGACCTTACGGTCAATGTCCGCCACGCCGGAGAGAGTGGAGGTGGTTGCGGTGGCGCCGCGCTGCAGGCGGCGGAGCATGCTGTGCAAACGCGCGACGGCGTCCTCGTAGGCGCCGTCAACGTTTTCGCTAGTGCCGTTGAAGTTGATGGCGTTGGCGACGAGCAGGACGGTGCCGTCCTTGTTGTCGTGGATTGCCATGTCGGAGACCATGTTGAGCGCGAATTCGGGCAGGTTCACGTCGTCGGCGGGCGGGAAGGGCAGGTGCTCCCAGTGGCGTACGACGTCCCAGCCGAGGTATCCGACCAGGCCGGAGGTGAGCGGCGGCAGGGTCGGGTCGGGTTCGGTGTAGAGCATCTGCAGGGTCTTTGCGATGGCCTCTACGGGATCGCCGTCGACGGGTGCGCCGGCGGGGGTGCGTCCCTGCCAGTGGACTGCGCCGTCAACGGTGGTGAGGGTCGAGCGGGAGGATGCGCCGATGAAGGAGTAGCGGTCCCAGGCTGCGGATTCGCCTTCTGCGGAGATTTTGGCGGATTCGAGCAGGAAGGTGCCGTGGGCTGCTTCGACGGGTTCACCCTGGTCGTTTTGGAGTACGAGGGATCGGTAGATGCCGATGGGGGTGAGTGAGTCGGCGAGGATTTTGATGTGTACGGGAATGACGCGGGTGCCGGCTGCGCGGGCGCGGAATTCTTCGAGGCTGGGGGTGATGGTGCCCAAATCCTGCATTGCTGTACTCCTTGGTGTTGGGTTGGGAGCGCGTCTGTGCGCTATCACCTGAGCGCGCTGTGGCGCTGCGGCTCAGCATACTGAGGCTCTAGTGCCGCGCGTTGTTTCAGTTTAACCGGTGCTGCGGCCCAGTTCCACGGTGAAGATTCAATAGTTCTCTTCGTGAAACTGAGCCGCGTACCGTTCAGCCGTGTTAGTTGCTGAACTGCTTGAGGGTTGCTGCGGTCTGCAGTGCCGCTGCGGTCGCCTCGTAGCCCTTGTCTTCGTTAGAGCCTTCCAGGCCTGCACGGTCGAGTGCCTGCTGCTCGTTGTCGCAGGTGAGCACGCCGAAGCCGATGGGGCGGCCGGTCAGCACGGACACGTCGGTCAGGCCGTTGGTTGCGCCCTGGCAGACGTAGTCGAAGTGGGGGGTGCCGCCGCGGATGACCACACCGAGCGCGACGATTGCGTCGAACTTCTCTGCGAGGCGGGTTGCTGCGACGGGCAACTCGAAGGTGCCGGGTACGCGCACGAGGGTCGGCTCGATACCTGCGTCGCGTGCTGCACGCTGTGCGCCATCGATGAGGCCATCCATGACCTGGGTGTGCCAGCTTGCCGCTACGATTGCGAGCTTGAAGCCCTTGTAATCTTCGGGGTTGAGGGTGGTGTCTGCTGCGCCTACGCCGCTCATAGTGTTCTCCTTGTGGGTTTTGGGTTTTGAAAAGTTTAGTGTGCCGGGATTGTTTGCCGGGGTTCCGCTACGCGCTTTTGAGCACGTGGCGCATACGCTCACGCTTGGTCTGCAGGTAGTGGGCGTTCTCAACGCGGGCGGGAATTTCGTCCGGGATGAGCTCGGTAACCTGCAGGCCGAGGCTTTCGAGCGCCTCCTGCTTGGCGGGGTTATTGGTCACGAGCCTCAGCTCATGCACGCCGAGCTCCTGCAGGATCAGTGCCGCCTGCGAGTAGTCACGCATGTCGCCGTCCAGGCCGAGCGCCAGGTTCGCATCGAGGGTGTCGAGACCGGCATCCTGCAGCGCATAGGCGCGGAGCTTATTCACCAGGCCGATGCCGCGTCCTTCGTGGTTGCGCACGTAGATGAGGTACCCGCCGGTGCGGCTGAGGATGCGCAGGCCGTTCTCCAGCTGGGGGCCGCAATCGCATCGGAAGGAACCGAAAATGTCGCCGGTGGCGCATTCGGAGTGGATGCGTACCGCGGGCGCTCCCCCGTCCTCGGTGGGTACGGGGGTGCCGTCACGGTCGAGGGCGCGGGCACTGATGTGCTCGGCGCCGTCTGCGAATCGCCAGGCGCGCAGGCCGAACACACCCTGCGGGGTGGGTACGGCGACCTCTTCGGTGCTTTCGACCAGCAGCGGGCTGGGGTTGGGCACCATGTCGAGGGGGCTGACTCGGTAGCCTTCAGCTAGCTCGGAGGCGATGTGCAGGGATTCGGCGCTGAGCTCTTCAGCCTGCGCCTCAACCGGCTCTGCGGGGGTGTTAGGGGTTTCGCTCATGCGTTCTCCTATGCCGCCTCGGCTACGTACTTGATGAGGTCTTCGATAGAGATCATAGGCAGGTTGTGCTCGGTTGCGAAGGCGCGCAGGGCATCAAAACGCATCATGGAGCCGTCGTCGTGCACGACCTCGGCGATAACGCCCACGCCGGACAGGCCCGCCGCGAGGGAGAGTTCCACTGCGGCTTCGGTGTGGCCGGGGCGCTCCGCCACGCCGCCGTCAACGGCGCGCAGCGGGAAGATGTGGCCGGGGCGGGTAATATCCGCCGGGGTGGAGGATGCGTCCGCGAGGATCTGCACGGTGCGTGCGCGGTCCGCCGCGGAAATGCCGGTGCTCACGCTGGAGGCCGCATCGCAGGAGACGGTGTAGGCGGTGCCCTTGGGGTCCTCGTTGTTGGTGACCATGGGCGGCAGGTTCATCTCGTCGGCACGCTTGTTGCTCATGGGCGCGCACACGACGCCGGAGGTGTAGCGAATCATGAAGCCCATCAGCTCGGGGGTTGCGTGCTCGGCAGCGAAGATGATGTCACCTTCGTTTTCGCGGTCCTCATCGTCAACGACGACTACGGCGCGACCGGCGGCGATAGCGTCCACCGCGGTCTGCACGCTGTCGAGAACGCTTGCGGCGTCGGCGCGGCGGGGTGCAACCTGCTCAGAAGCAGTCTGCGGCACGCCAGCAAACGCGGTCAGGCGCTGCACGTACTTAGCGAGCGCATCGGTCTCAAGGTTCACGCTGTCGCCGACCTTGAGCGCGCCGAGGTTGGTTGCCTTCAGGGTTTCGGGAATCAGACCGACCTCGAACCATGCGGGGGTAACACCGGGCTCAGAAACGGCGGTGACGGTCAGGGACACGCCAGAAACAGCGATGGAGCCCTTCTCCGCGAGCAGGGGTGCCAGCTCGGCGGGCAGGTTGAAACGCAGGGTGCTCCACGCCTCGTGCGCGGTGACGGATGCGAGGGTGCCCACCGCATCCACGTGGCCCTGCACGACGTGACCGTCGAGGCGGCCACCGGCGGGCAGGCAGCGCTCCAGGTTGACGGTGTCGCCGGGGTTCAGGTTGCCGAGGTTGGTGCGGCGCAGAGTCTCACCCATCGCGTAGGCGCGGAACTGGCCGGGCTGCAACTGGTCGAGGTCGATAGCGGTGAGGCATACACCGTTGACGGAGAGGGATCCACCGTGTTCGAGGTCGGCGACGATGTCTCCGGCGTTGAGGGTCAGGTAGGCTGCGTCGCTACCTTCGATGGGGGTGATGGATTCTACGGTGCCGAGGGCGCCAATGATTCCGGTAAACATGTGTGCTTTCCTTTTCTCGCCGTGTCCGCCGGGGCGTCGTCGTTGAGGGCGACGGGCGGCGATGGTTTGTTCGTCGGTATAACTATACGTATTTTTCGAATATTCCCCGTGACGGGGAGCTTTTGTGCCAGCATGCGAACCAGCCGACACAAACTAGCCGGGCGCCGGCGGGGGGGGTTCCTTGAGGTGCTACTCCCCCGCCCGCGCTCAGCCGAAGGGAGACTAGCCCAAGCGGAGGCTAGTCCAGCCGCGACTAGTCCAGCCTCGGCTAATCTAATCTCGGTTCGGGCGCGTGGCAGGCGTCCAGCTTCGGCAGGGTACGCCGCTGCCCAGGGTCCTGCGCCGTTCCGCGAGGTGCCGGTACCAGGTGCGTTGCGGTGTCATTGCCGAGCACGCGCACCGCCGGGAACATGCCCAGGTCGTCCAGTTGCAGGCGCGGTGCCTGCGCGAGGGTGTCCACGAGCAGACGGTACACGGCGCTCTTGCCCTGCCCCATGATCATGGGGGCGCGGTACCAGACCATCTCGTCGATGAGGTCTTCACCGGCGAAGAGGCCGACCATGCCGGGTCCGCCCTCAATCATGAGGTGCCGCACCCCGCGGGCGTACAGCTCATCGAGCAGTTCGCGCGGGTCGTGGGTGAAGACCTGCAGGAAGTTCTGCGGGTCTGCCTCCACACCTTCGGGCGGGTTGAGGCCGCGCACGCGGTAGTTCTCGGTAATCTCGGTTTTACCCATGACCACGCGCAACGGCTGCTTCTCGAAGCGTTCCCCGTTGGCGTCGCGCGCATCCAGGGTCGGGTCGTCCATGAGGGTGGTTCGGGTGCCGATCATGACGGCGTCGGCGCGGTGACGAATCAGGTGCCCGTCAATGCGCGCGGCGGGGCCGGTAATCCACTTGCTCGTGCCGTCAGCAGCCGCGATGAACCCGTCCAGGGTGGAGGCGCTCTTTGCGGTAATGAAGGGGCGGCGTTCGGCGGCGGCAATGAACCAGCGCTCGTTCAGCAGGTAGGATGCGTTCGCGAACTCCTCCATGGCGTGCACGGTGACGCCCTGCGAGCGCAGGTAGGCGGCGCCTCCGGCGGCGTTTTCGGTGTCGTCGCTATAGGCGTAGTAGAGTTCGCTGATGCCCGCCTCGGCGACGGCGTGGGAGCAGGGGCCGGTGCGTCCGGTATGGTTGCAGGGCTCGAGGCTCACGTACATGCGGGCGCCGGTGAGGTCGGTTCCCGCGGCTCGGGCGGCGGCGAGGGCGTCGGCTTCGGCGTGCGGGGTGCCTGCGCCTCGGTGGTAGCCCACATGTAGCAGGTGCCCGTGCGCGTCAGTGATGACGGCGCCGACGAGGGGGTTCGCGCCGCGGATACCCTGGAGTGCCGCCTGCAGCGCCAGGGTCATGGCCTCTGCGTGGCTGAGCTCCTGCTCGGGGTCGGGCAGCTGGAGGGTGCGTGCGGCGGGCAGACCGGCGAGGTGACCGTACTCCGCGGCGGAGTAGTCCACATCGTTGCGCGGCGAAGATACGCTCGGGGCGACGGTTGCGGGCAGGTGCGCGCTCGCCAGCACCTGCAGCGAGGGGTTCTGCGGCATTTATGCACGACCCTTCTTCACATCGGTTACCTCAACGGTCACGTCGGGGAACTGGGTCTGTACCCGAGTCTTCTGCGCCTCCAGGTTGCGGGTGCGCCACCAGACGAAGAAGCCGACCAGGGTGAAGCATCCGTAGAACACGTACATGAAGGAGGTTGCGTAGTAGCCTGCGCTCCACAGCAGCGGCACGCCGACCAGGTCGACGGCAACCCAGATGAGCCAGAATTCAACCCAGCCGCGCGCCATGCCGTAGGTGGCGAGCAGCGAGCCGGTGAAGATCCAGGCGTCGGACCAGACGGGTTCGTAGGAGCCGAGGGCGCGGAAGATGGGGGTGAGCAACAGGGTGCCTGCAACCATAGCGACGACCAGGCCTGCGCGTTCAGTGTTAGTAGCCCACTTGGGGATCACCGCGGCACCTTCGGAGGCGTCACCACCGGCGGCGCGGGTGGCGCGCCAACGGTGCCAGCCCCAGATAGAAACAGCAATGAACATGATTTGGCGGCCTGCCTGGCCGAGCATGGTCACGGGGTGCGGGCTGCCAACGAGGGCGCCCAGGAAGACGGTGAGGAGCAGCAGGTTGCCGAGAATGCCGACGGGCCACGCCCATACTTTGCGTCGCATGCCGCCGAGCGCCGATGCTAGGCCGAATGCGTTTCCGAGAACTTCGCGCACGAGGAGGGACTGGTCCCCCACGTGAATTTGTGCGTCGAAGAGCCACCGCAAAATGTCCATGTTTCTTTCCTCTCTGAGTTGGACCGTGTGTCGGATGCGCTGGGTGCGCATCTGCGGCGGCTCCGGGGAGAGGAACAGAAAAGGGCGGCTACCGCGGGCATCTTATGGGGTGCCCGATTTATGGGATGGCCGGTATCCGTGGTGAGGCGGGAGCGGCGATTCAGCCAACCGTGGCTGAAAACCGTGGCTGAAATCAGAGACTGCGATCGAGGGGAATAACGTACCGGCACCTACGAAAGGTGCCTCTCCCCTGCTACACAGAAAGCTGATGCTCTCTGAAACAACTGCGTTGGGTGCGCGATGCAAGCTGTCCCAAGGTTTCTCGGGCGGCTCGACAGAGTGCGCTCCTGCCTTTTTCTGCTCGTGCTACCTTCCATCCAGACTGTACTGTCGGCACCGGATTTTCACCGGTTCGGCCTCTCTTGCGGGCGGGCTTCTCTAGCGGAGTCTTGCATCCTGTGCGGATGCGAAGATTCGTACGATTTTTGCCTGCCTGCGAGAGTGGTTCGCGGGCTGTGACCGCCGGTTCGGAATTTCACCGACCCCGGAGCACGATGTTGATACTGATTATGCCACAGCGCACGCAGGGGGTTTAATTTGTTTTCTCTGGGATAACTTCCGTGACAAGATGACGTTTTATGACTGTACTCTCAGCGCGCCTTCAAGACCCTCTCAACAAGCCCTCGCGGTAGTCACTTGCGGGACCGTTTTGGAACCCGATTCTTCAAGTTTTCGGGGATGATTTATCACGGTTTCATAACGGTGGAGAGCACCAAACAGACCAAAGAGTTATGAGGACCTTCTGAGGGGTTACCCAGAACACATTGAACACCCGTCAATACCTTTATGACAAGGAATTATAACAATAAGGTTAAATTATTGGTTTAAGGTTTACTCCAGGGGTGATTTAAGGTTATTCTTATCTACAGGAGCTCCCATCACCGATAAACCGGTTCCGTTGAGAGCGACATGATTCGGACCATCCGAGCACTCACATCAAACCCTTAAGCTTCTGCCATTTGAAGCTGGAAGACTACTCCGTGGACTGCATTCTTTGGATAGTTTTCGACGCAGCATCTGCGCGCACTAAACTGCGCGGTTTATGCGGCACACGATGCTGAGGTGCTTCACCATCGGGAGGCAACCACACCGAATTGTTTTTCTCAACGGAACCGGCGTGGGAGCTCTTCCGAATAAACTTCCGGAAGAACGCGTAACATGCGCCTTTGTACACCTATACAGGGGGCGTTGTGCGTATCGAACGGTCATAAGCTCCCGTTCTTCTGTCGTCGCCTACCGTGGTGCGCGATGGGGGTTACGGGAACCTTGCGGGATGGTTGATCCCGCGCGCTCTGCATTGTCTTGTGGAGTGTGGTGTGTTTGGGTGGCGTATTCGCAGTGCCGGAGCGAATACGCCACCCGTTTTTAACGTGAGGGCGTACCGGACACGCGAAGCGGGGGCTCCGTCCTCGAAGCGCCCCCCAGGCGCTGAAGAGGGGGCACTCCCCCGCTTCGTGTGTTCTGGTCGTCTTCTCAAAACAACTAACCCACGGAAACAGGGTCGCCCGCGATAGCTAACTATCACAGGCGACCCTGTACGTATCAAAATCGGTGAGGGCGCGGTCGGGAATGCGTGGCGGGGGCTCCGTCCTCAAGGCGCCCCAGCGCCGCAGAGGGGGCACTCCCCCGCAAGCATTGTCCGACGTGCCCTTCCTATGAGGCTGTCGAAGAGTTTTTAGCCCTCTACGGAGCGGAATGCTACAACTGCGTTGTGGCCGCCGAAACCGAAGGAGTTCGACAGTGCCACAATCTCACCGGCGGGCAGCTCACGTGCCTCGGTCACCACATCCAGGTCAATCTGGGGGTCCTTGTTGTCCAGGTTGATGGTGCAGGGTGCGGTGCGGTGGTGCAGAGCCAGTACGGTAAGTACGGCTTCGAGTGCGCCCGCGCCGCCGAGCAGGTGGCCGGTCATGGACTTGGTTGCGGAGACGGCAATGTTCTTGGTGTGCTCGCCGAAGGTTTCGTGCATTGCGGTTGCTTCGGGCAGGTCACCGGCGGGGGTGCTGGTGGCGTGCGCGTTGATGTGCACGACGGTCTTCGGGTCGATGTTGCCGTCTTCGAGGGCTTCGCGCAGTGCGCGGGTTGCGCCGAGTGCTGCGGGGTCCGGTGCGGTGATGTGGTAGGAGTCGGCGGATACGCCGGTGCCTGCCAGTTCCGCGTAGACGCGTGCGCCGCGTGCCTTGGCGTGCTCTTCGGATTCGAGGATGAGGGCTGCTGCGCCTTCACCCATGACGAAGCCGTCGCGGTCGACGTCGTAGGGGCGGGATGCCTTTTCGGGTTCGTCGTTGCGGGAGGAGAGTGCCTGCATCTTGGCGAATGCTGCCATGGGAAGCGGGTGGATTGCTGCTTCGGCACCGCCGACGATGACGACGTCTGCCTTGCCGCTGCGGATCATTTCAGCACCGAGCTGCATGGCTTCGGTGGAGGATGCGCATGCGGAGACGACGGTCTGTGCTGCGGCGCGTGCCTTGAGGTTCATGGAGACGGCTGCTGCGTTGCCGTTGGGCATGAGCATGGGAACGGTCATAGGGAGGACGCGGCGGGGGCCCTTTTCGCGGAGGGTGTCCCATGCGTCGAGAAGGGTCCACACGCCGCCGATACCGGTGCCGAAGGCTACGCCGGTGCGTTCGGGGTCGACTTCTTCTGCGGATTCGGCGTCGGGGCCGGAGAATCCTGCGTCTTCCCATGCTTCGCGTGCGGCGATGAGGGCGAGCTGGCCCGAGGGATCCAGGCGCTTTGCTTCTACCTTGGTGAGGCGGCCGGATTCGAGGGCGGGCACAGCGAGCTGGCCTGCAATGTATACGGGCAGGTCGTATTCCTTGACCCAGGGGTGGTCGAGGGTGGATACACCAGATACGCCCTTGGTTGCGTTTTCCCAGGTGGTGGGGACGTCGCCGCCAATGGGGGTGGTCGCGCCGAGGCCGGTCACCAGCACTTTTCGAGACATTGTGGCACTTTCTCTTCGGTGGTCGATTTGGTGGTTTATCCGGTGGTGTGTGGATAAAAACCTGTTGGACCCGGGGTTTACAGTGGGCGTTTTCACGCCGTGGAGAGTGCAGTCATCGCACCCTGTGTGTTCCCGGGGGTATGTTGGATTGAAAGCTGAGTGAATAGCGATGCGGCGCGGGCCGGTGAGAGCCCGCGCCGCCTCGTTATTGGTTATAGCTTAGGCAGCGTTCGCGATGAACTCGACTGCGTCGCCAACGGTCTTGAGGTTCTGGACCTCTTCGTCCGGGATGGTCACCTCGAACTTCTCCTCAGCGTTCACGACGATGGTCATCATCGAGATGGAGTCGATGTCCAGGTCCTCGGTGAAGGACTTGTCCAGCTGAACGTCCTCAACCTCAACGCCGGTCTCTTCGTTAACGATCTCTGCCAGACCTGCGAGGATCTCTTCCTTGTTAGCCATTCAGGGGCTCCTTTGTTTTTTCGATGGTCATCGCACCCGCCGGGTGGGGGTACGCGTGCATTACCGAGTTTATCGTGTCTGCGTGGTGTACGCATGCGTCAACTCGGAGTTTGTGGGGATGCTTTCCCGCTTTCTTTTCTTTCTCGCGCACCGGCGCTGTGCCGGTCGTGAGGGGCGGTGAGCATCGGGCTCTGGTGGTTTTCCTTAGGGAGGGGTTTTCCTTAGGGAAGGACGACTACCTGAGCTGCGAATGCCAGGCCGGCACCGAAACCAATCTGCAGGGCGAACTTGCCGGAGAGTTCCGGGTTCTCCTTGAGCAGGCGGTGTGCGGCGAGGGGAACCGATGCGGCGGAGGTGTTACCGGCATCAACGATGTCGCGTGCCACTGCCACCGTGTCGGGAAGTTTGAGGGTCTTGACCATCTGGTCAATGATGCGGGCGTTTGCCTGGTGCGGGATGAGTGCGCCGAGCTCGTCGGGGGTGATGCCGGCAGTTTCGAGTGCCTGCTTGGCGACCTTTGCCATTTCCCATACTGCCCAGCGGAAGACGGAGGGGCCGTCCTGGCGCAGGGTGGGCCAAATCTTTTCGCCTTCCTGCACGGGGTTTGCTACGAAGTCGCGGTTGCGGATATCCAACAGGGAGTGAGTCATACCCACAGTACCCCAACGGGAGCCGTCCGAACCCCACACAGTCGGTGCGATACCCGGCTCGTCGGAGACGCCTACAACTGCTGCGCCTGCGCCGTCGCCGAGCAGGAAGGAGATGGTGCGTTCGGTGTTGTCGATGAAGTCAGAGAGCTTCTCAACGCCGATGACCAGCACGTGCTTTGCGGTGCCCGCGCGGACGAGGGCGTCTGCCTGGGCGATGCCGTAGCAGAAACCTGCACACGCTGCGGAGATGTCGTATGCGGGGCATTTGGAGCCGATTGCGTCAGCGACCAGGGTTGCCAGGGAGGGGGTTGCGTAGGGGTGCGAGATGGTCGAGATGATGACCGCCTCAATGTCCTCACCGGCTACACCGGATGCTGCCAGGGCGTCCTTGGCGGCACCGATGGCGAGGTCGGCTACCGACTGGTTTTCGCTGGCGCGATGGCGGGTTGCGATGCCGGTGCGCTGCTTGATCCACTCGTCGGAGGAGTCGATTGCCTCAACGATGTCATCGTTGGGGACGATGACCTCACCGCGGGCTGCGCCGTAACCGAGGATGCGGGAGTAGCGGTTGATTTCGTACTGCTTGAGGGTAGTCACGTATTCAATCCTTAGTGCTGATGCTCGCAAGACACTGTGTGCCTCGCATGTCTAAAGTGCATGTCTAGTGTGAAGGGTTCCTAGCGCGGGGAGGGCTGGGTGCTCTCCCCCCGGCGTTTAGCCCTTCAGCGAGGCGAGGTCCTCGGGAGTGTTGATGGAGGTGCCGGGCACGCCGCGCATCGCGCGCTTTGCCAGGCCGACCAGGGTGCCTGCGGGGGCGACCTCGATAATGCCGGCGACCTCACGCTCAAGCAGGGTTGCCATGCACAGGTCCCAGCGGACGGGGCTGGTCACCTGGGAGACGAGGGTCTTGACGAACTCTTCACCGGATGCCACGGCGGAACCGTCGCGGTTGGTCAGCAGTGCGGAGGTCGGGTCGGAGACCTGCAGGGATGCGGCGAACTCTTCCAGTGCGGGCACGGCGGGTGCCATTGCCTCGGTGTGGAATGCGCCGGCGACCTTCAGGGGGATAACGCGAGCGCGTGCGGGCGGGTTCGCGGCGAATGCTTCGATGGAGGGGATGGGGCCTGCGGCTACAATCTGGCCGCCGCCGTTGGAGTTTGCTGCGACGAGGCCTGCTGCGTCGATGGCTTCGCGGACGTTTTCTTCAACGCCGCCGAGTACTGCAGCCATGCCGGTCGGGGAGGCGGCTGCCGCCTCCGCCATGCCGTTAGCACGCACGCGCACGAAACGCATTGCGTCTTCGTCGCTGAGTACGCCCGCGAGGGCTGCTGCGGTGATTTCGCCGACGGAGTGACCCGCGAAGATGAGTTCTTCACCGTCGAGTTCGCGCAGTGCGAGTCGACCGGTGACGATGCCTGCAGCCACGATGAGGGGCTGGGCGATTGCGGTGTCCTTGATGGTTTCTTCTTCGGCTTCGGTGCCGTAGTGAATCAGGTCGATGCCTGCCGCTTCGGAGAGTCGTTCCAGGTGCTCACGCACACCTTCAATCTCGAGCCAGGGGCTCAGGAAGCCCTTCTTCTGGGAGCCCTGTCCGGGGCAAACGAGTGCGCGCATGCGGTGCGACCTTTCTGGTTTTTAGTACTCGTACGCGGTGCCTCCGTAGAGACGGAGACCACGGCTAGTCTGTTACCTATGCTACCTTGTTCAGCCGCCCTGTATAAACATCGCAGTGCAGAAATTCGGGGCGCACTGAGAGCTGAGACAGTGGTTGAACAGTGTATAGCTTAGAACGATTTCCCCCATTCGTACAGTTCAGCCACTCAAGGTTCAAATAGAGAGACATTAGACGGCGGCGCTCAGCGCACTATTCAAAGCACAGTACAACACAGCCCAGCACACTCCTCCGCATCGGTGCGCGCCCCCTTAGAGGCGCGAACACCCTATGCTCGCGGATGCGCCCGCGCGTACGTCTCCGCCAGACGCTTCATCGACACGTGCGTGTAAATCTGCGTGGTCGCCAACGACGAATGCCCCAGCAGCTCCTGCACCGAACGAATATCGGCACCACCATCCACCAGGTGAGTCGCCGCCGAATGACGCAAAACGTGCGCACCCGACGCCTGAGTATTCTCCACCGTGCGCAGCAGGCGGGTCAGGTCCTCACGAATCTGACGGGCATTCGCACGCCTACCGCGAGGACCAATAAACAGCGCCGTCACGCCCTGCGCGCCTTCCGGAATCCACTGCGGACGACCATACGACACCCAACGATTCAACGCCTTGAGCGCCGGGGTACCCAGCGGCACCACGCGCTCCTTATTGCCCTTACCCAGCACGCGCACCGTCTTATTCGCCCGGTCCACGCTCTGCAAATCCAGGCCGGTCAGCTCAGAAATACGCATGCCCGAGGCGTACAGCACCTCAACCACAGCTTCGAGGCGCAGCAGGCGCGCATCGCGAGGATCCTGCGCCCGACGCTCCTGCAGGGTCGCCAGCAGCTGGTTCATCTGCTCGCGACTCAGCACCGGCGGCAGGTGATTCTCCCGCTTGGGGGTGCGCATACCGCGCGTGGGGTTGGCGTGCACCAGCTCCTCCTCCTGAGCCCAGGTGAAGAACGTGCGCAGGGTCGAACCGCGGCGCGCCACCGTAGAACGAGCCGCCTGCCGCAGATGTAGCGAACCCAACCATTCACGAATCAGGGACGCATCAATGCTGTCCAGGTGCCGCACACCGCGGCGCGCCATATAGCCGAAGAAGCCCTCCAAATCGGAAATATAGGAGCGGATTGTCTCTTCGGACCGGTGCTTCTCATAGCGCAGAAAACGCTCAAAACGGTCCAGGATGGGGCGAAACACCTCGCCGGAAACGCCCAGCGCCGATTCGGGCAGTGCAGAGCCGGGTAGGGCTGAGTCCAGGCTTTCGCCGTGAGTCTGGGGATGATCGGCGGCAAGGCTGCGGGTATAGGTCACCGGCAGGGTCGTGGAGGGAGCCTCGTCCCGGTACTCCTCGCGGTTCTCGTTCCGGTTTTCTGTTCGGTTTTCGTGCTGGCGGGCGGCGGTCATACGTCCCTCCTTTCGGGTTTCTGGTTCCTGGCTCTGGCGGCGTTGATGCTTCTCGACGTTGTATTTCTGCCCCCGGCGTATCTGCTGATAGCGTGGCGGCGGGGTAGGCTCCGCGCCAGTACGCGCAAGCCTACCCCAATTGTAGAGAGGTTCCACGCTCTCCACGTGCTGCCTTACTATGACCGGCCGTCCCGTCATGCCCGACCGCCGCAACCCGCTACTGCCGGGATGTTCACTACGGGCGTTCAGCCGGGGCGTTCACTACGGGCGTTCAGCGGGGGCTCTTCTACGCAGCGACAGCCGGGCGGACCTTCCGCCAGCTCGTTCCACTGCTCTCCGCCAGACCGCAACGACCCAGGTGGAACAGGTCAGCCATCACGTCGCGAGCGCTCAACCCGAGGGCTGCGGCAATCTCGTCCACGCCGCGGTAGGAGCGCGGGCTCAAATCATCCCAGACCCTACCCTGTCGTTCGGTCAGCTCGTCCAGCGCGCTGGAGGAGGCAGCCTGATCCCATTCGCTCTCGTGCTCGGTGCCCAGCTCAAACCCTGCGGCGGCATCGTACTCGAGGATGTCGGCGGCCTCGGTGAGTGTTTGCGCTAGTCCATCGCGCAACAGACGGTTCGTGCCCACCGAGTTCGGCGAATTAATCTGCCCCGGAACCGCCCAGAGGGTACGCCCAATCTCCATCGCGTGACGAGCCGTGTTCAGGGCACCGGAACGCCAGCGCGCCTCCACCACAATGGTGTGCCGCGCCAACGCCGCAATCAGGCGGTTACGCTCCAGAAAACGCCAACGTGTGGGGGTGTTGCCCACGCTCACCTCGCTCATGATGAGCCCGCGGTCAACAATCATGTTCAGCGCATCCGAGTTCTGTGCCGGGTACAGCCGGTCCAGCCCACCCGCCATGAAGGCGATGGTCGGCAGGTCACTACCCTGCTGGGTCAGCGCCGCCCGATGCGCCGCAATATCGATGCCCATCGCACCGCCAGAAATCACCGTGTACCCGCGGCGCGCCAGCTCAGCGGCGAGGTGGGTCGTCGCCTCTGTACCGTAGATACTCGGGTCGCGCGAACCAACCAGCGCCACGCTCGGGGCAGAGGACAAATCCAGCAGGTGCCGCGAATCGCCTCGACACCACAGCCCGTACGGTCGGTCGGGTCCCAAATCGTTCAGCTGCGGCGGCCACAGCGGATCGGCGGGAGTGACCAGCCACGCCCCGCAGGTTGCCGCCATGTGCGCCTCCACGTTCAGGGTGCGTTCCATGCGGCGGTTCCAACGCAGACGGCGGGTCGCGAGCGCCTTGCCGAACTTATCGCGGCTCATCTGATGCTCACCCGGCGTGTAGTAGCCATTCGCGCTACAGAACAGGGCGGACTCTCCCTCGGCGGGTGCGCCCACCGAGTGCAGAAAATCGCTGAGCTGCGTATCAGGTTCGCCGTGCTCCCAGGTGTGCTCATCGGGGATGTGCCCGGTCAGCAGGTAGTGCAGGGTCAGCGGCGCACCCAGGGTTGCGAGGGATTCGACCACGAGCTCATCGGCGGGTTCGGCGTAGCGCATCAGCTGGGCGGTGCAGCAGCGGATGTACTCGCGGCACGCCGCCTCAAGCTCCTGCGCGCTGAGGGCGGGGTTGAACAGGGGCGCAGGATTGAGAAGGGGTACTGAATTGAGCAGGGGCGCGAGGTCAGAACTGCTGGAGGCTGTGCCCACCGAAGCCTCGGGGTGCACACCCTGTGGCACCTCGCTCTGTAGCCACTCCCCCGGTTGTTGCTCTCCTGGCTGTTTCTCCTGGCTCAGGTCCTGCAGGTTCATCTCTTCCAAGTACACAGGGTTATCTAAGTACACCGGGTTCAGGCAGGAAGCGAGGAACCCCGGCAACCGCGCCGCGTTGTACGGGCTCGGCGAGGGTTCCTGCCCCAGCGACAGAATATGCGCCACCCTCTCACGCACCAGGGCGTGCGCATCCAGGGTGCGGCCTGGCAGGCGGATCTGCAGTTCCTCCTGCACAAAATCCTCCGCCGCGCGCTCTTCTGGCACATGCTCTTCAGGCACGCTCACTTCTGGCACATGCTCTTCAGGCGCTGTTTCTCTCAGCCCATTTTCTTTCAATTCGGCCTCTTCAGCTCGTTTTCTGAGCTTCTTCTCACTCATGACGTTCTTCTCCTCTCGTGAGTGATTCCTTCTATAAACCGGCACGCTATGTCAGCTGGCCCTATTTCAGCTGGCGCATTATTTCAATTGCCCCTGCTGCCGCAGAAAAAGCGCCACATCCAGGTGCTCCCGGCTCGGGTAGGCGGCCCCCTCCAAATCGGCGAGAGTCCAGGCGATACGCAGCACCCGGTCGTAGCCGCGAGCCGTCAGCGTTCCGCGGTCCACGGCGGCGTTCAGTTCGCCGGTGAGCTTCGCATCCAGACGCAACGGACCGCGCAAAATCTTGCCGTTCATCTCCGCATTCGTCTTCAACCCGTACGGCTCCAGACGCTCCCGCTGAGCCTGTCGCGCCGCCATGACGCGCTCACGAATCTGCGCCGAACTCTCGTTCACCTGACCGCCCGCAAGCTCCGTGGACGACACCTTCGGAACCGTCACATTCACGTCAATGCGGTCCACCAGCGGGCCGGACAGCCGCCCAAAATAGGCGCGACGCTCACGCGGGGCGCACGTGCACTCCGTACCGGTGCCCACGTTCATGCCGCAGGGGCACGGGTTCGCCGCCAGGATCAGCTGAAACCGCGCCGGATAGGTCGCCGACGCGCTCGAACGGTCCAGGGTCACGGTCCCCGACTCCAGGGGCTGACGGAGCGAATCGAGCACCGTGCGTTTGAACTCCGGCGCCTCGTCCAGAAAGAGCACGCCGCGGTGCGCTTTAGACACGCAGCCCGGGCGGGGAATGCCGCTGCCGCCGCCCAGAATCGCCGGCGCGGAGGCGCTATGATGCGGCGCCTCAAACGGCGGCTGACGCACCAGCTCGCTCAGGTGCTCCCCCGCCGAGCAGAGGGAACGAATCGCGGTCACCTCCATCGCGGCATCGTTGTCGAGGGTCGGCAGGATGCTCGGCAGGCGCTCCGCCAGCATGGTTTTACCCGAACCGGGAGGGCCGGTCAGCAGCATGTGGTGACCACCAGCGGCGGCAATTTCCAGGGCGAAACGACCCTGCGACTGACCGGCAACATCGCTCATATCCGAAGGGATTTCAGCCGGTTTCGCCACCGGTGCGCTCGCCTCCGTCTGCGGGGCGGGCGGATAGGTCAGCTTCTGGCTCTCAGCGCCGAGCGCGGCAAAAACCTCAGCCAGGCAGCGGAAACCGCTCACCTGCGCGCCGGGAATGAGCGCCGCCTCCTCAGCATTTTCGGCGGGCACAATCACGCGGTGGTGTCCGGCATCCACGGCTGCTTTGACCGCGGGCAGGATGCCCGGCACGGGACGTAGCGTTCCGTCCAGTCCCAGCTCGCCCAGGAAGACGCTATCGCCGCTGGGATGCAGTTTCTTCTCCGCCTGCAACGCCGCAACCACAATGGCAAGGTCGAACGCCGAGCCGCGCTTGGGTAGGGTCGCGGGGGTCAGGTTCACGGTGAGCCGGTGCTGAGTGAGGGTGATGCCGGTGTTCTTCGCCGCGGAGCGCACACGCTCTTTAGATTCGTTGAGGGCGGTATCGGGCAGTCCCAGCAGCACGAAGCCGGGTAGGCCCTGCGAGATGTCAGCCTCGACGTCAACAATATGCCCGCGCAAGCCAACCAGCGCCACGGAATAGGTGCGTGCGAATCCCATTACGCCACCGCCTTCAGATGCTCGAAGGTGAAGGTTTCGCAGGTTCCGGTCACCGCAATTGCGTCAATGCGAAAGCGCGGAAAATCCAGGTTCTCGCGCAGGCGGCACCAGAGAATCGCCAGCGAGCGCGTGCGACGCGCCTTATCGCGGTCAATGGACGCGAACGGGTGCCCAAAGTCTTCGCTGCTGCGGGTCTTGACCTCAACGAAAACCAGTTCGTCCTCGGGGTCAATGGCGATCAGGTCGAGCTCGCCGCGGATCTGTTCGTGTTCCAGCCCGGCGGGCGGTCGCCAATTCCTCTCCAGAATGCGGTAGCCGTTCGCTTCCAGGATGCGGGCGGTCAGCTCCTCGCCCCACCTGCCGACGCTGTGGGCGCGAGGCGGGGTTCGCTGGAGCTGGGTTCGCGGAGGCTGGGTGCTCTGGAGCAGGGGTCTGTTGGGTGCGCTTCGGGTTGCGGCGCGGGCTGTTATTCGGGCTGTTGTCATGGGTCTCTCCCCCGGTAGATAGCGGTAGTGCTTCTACTGTGCCCGCCGCGCGCGTGCCCGAATGCGGTTAACGAAAAACTGTGGATAACCTCGGCTCCCAGAAGGAATTAGAGGTTATCCACAGTCGGTTATTTGAAATTTTGGGGTATATTTTTCAAAAACACCGCTCGGGTGTCGAATCGACGCGTCATATTCGCGCAGGTTCGCCGCCTGGTTCTGCGCGCACTTTCATCACTCAGTCCCGCCGCATTCCAATCACCCGGCACCGGCGCGCCTACCCGTGCTTACCCCCGGCAAGGCGGTAAATCAGGCGTGAGCTAGGCGTTAAAGTCCGGCATTTCCGGCACGGTGAACTCCTGGTTGGGCAGACGCTCCTCCACGTTCACATCACGCACCGAGTAGGCGTGCACCTTCTTCACAAAGCGGTTGGAGCGGAATACATCCCACACCCACACGTCGCTCATGCTCACCTCAAAGTAGAGGGTGCCGTCCTGCACGTGCGGGGTGACGTCCACCTGGTTCGCCAGGTAGAAGCGTCGGTCGGTTTCTACCGCGTAGCTAAAGAGCGACATGACGTCTTTGTATTCGCGGTAGAGTGCCATTTGGGCGTCGGTCTCGTAGTTTTCGAGGTCTTCTGCGCTCACTACTCTTCCTTTCCTGGACTTTTGTAGTACTGATTCAGCGGTGGCACGTTAGGCTTTCGCGGCCTTCCGAGGCGCGGTTTTCAGGAATACCACACGCCCTAGCCGCGCTGTGCCGCAGCGGCCTCAATCTGCTCGGCGGTCGCCGGAAGCGACCATGACAGTCGATGCTGCGGGCTGGGGCCCTGCACGCTAATCGCCTCGCGGTGAGCGGCAGATCCGTAGCCCTTGTTCTTTGCCCAGCCGTACCCCGGGTAGCGGGTATCCAGCTGAACCATCAGCTCGTCACGTTCCACCTTCGCAACCACCGATGCGGCGGCGATGGAGGCACACTTGTAGTCACCCTTAATGACCATGGTCACCGGCATCTGCGCGGGCTCATCTGCACCGCCTGCGCCTTCCCACGCTTGGGCGAGCAGTTCGTTGTAGTGTGCCTGCGCCGGGTCCGGTGCCAGCGCACTGAACAGGTCCTCCTGCGGAGGGGTGAACCAGTCGTGCTTACCGTCCAGCAGGGCGGCGTCGGCACGGTATCCGCGGCGCGCCAGCTCGGCGAGCGCACGCTGGGCGGCAAGCCTCAGCGAGAGGGTCATGCCGAGCCGGTCAATATCTGCCGGTTCCACGTGCCCGACCGCCACGGCGCACCACTGGCGGATTTCGGGAACCATGGATTCGCGGCGTGCCGGTGAGAGCGCCTTGGAGTCGATCAGCCCGCCCACCTCGAGGGTGGCGTCCGGGGTGAGGATTGCGACGCCCACGGTGACCGGGCCCGCCATGGAGCCGCGGCCTACCTCGTCGATTCCGGCAACTGTGCGGGCGCCGGAGGCGAAGAGCTGTTGCTCGTACTCGAGGTCGGCGGCGGGCGGGGTTGTCTTCGCGGGCTTAGCTTGAGTGGGTTTCGCTGCGCTCTTCTGGGCACTCACCTTCATTGCCACGCTCGCTTATTCGCTCGGGGTGGAGGTCGGTGCGGGAATCGAGGAGAACACCGAGCTCTGATCCTGCAGCAGACCGAAGTGGTTCAGCGGCCACGCCACCACGAACACATTACCCTGCACGTCATCCTTGGAGATGAACGCGGTGCCGTCGCTAATGTGGTAGCGGGAGTCGGCGGAGTTGCTGCGGTGGTCACCCATCACGAAGTACTTGCCGGCGGGCACGGTCACCTTAAACGCCAGCTCGGAGGGCGGGTTGCCCGGGTACAGGTACGGTTCGGTAATCTCTACACCGTTGACCTTGATTTTGCCGTTGCCGTCGCTCTCGACCACGTCACCGGGAGTACCGATAACGCGCTTGACCAGGAAGTTCGAGGAAGTATCCGGCAGAATACCCGCGAAGGACAGGGCGTCCTTGAGCGGACTGCTGGTCTTCTGGGTGGAGGGAATCCAGCCCTGAGAGTCCTTGAAGACGATGACATCGCCGCGCTTAGGCTCGCTAAAGTAGGAGCCCGCCACGTTAATGAACACGCGGTCGTTGACCTGCAGGGTCTGCTCCATGGAGCCGGAAGGAATGTAGAAGCCGCGCAGCAGGAAGGTCTTGACCAGGAATGCGATGACCAGCGCGTACAGGATGACGGTGCCGCCTTCGCGTGCCTGCACCCAGAGCCATTCGCCGAGGCGGCCTTCTTCCTGCGCCTGGGAGTAGGTCAGCTCTGCCTGTTCGGCGCGCTTTGCCTTGCGGCGTTCCTTGGGGGTCATTTCGGAGAAGTCCTTGGTGGTTTCCACGTCTGCGGCACTCTCCTCATCTGCGATAGTCTCCTCGTTTGCGGTTTCTTCGCGCTTAGTGTTCTTTGCGGCGGAAGAAGTCGCGACGGCGGCATCTGCGGAGACGGCGCTCGCCTCGGCGCTAGCTACCACCTCGTGATCACGCTCAGATGCACCCTTGGTGTCGCTTTCGGTCACCTCAGCAGCGCTCGCGGATGCCACCCAGGGGGTAGCCTTCTCGGTTGCAACCTTTTCAGCACCATCATTCTCTGCGGCGCTCTTTTCTGCAGCAGCCTTGTCGGCGGCGAGGCGCGCGAAGTATTCTTCCATTTCGCGGCGCTCGCGGCGGCTTTGAGGCTGGTATCCCTCAGGGAAGGGGCTGGTGTTCGCAGTGTTCTTGTCGTCTGCCATGCTGGAGTGAGCCTTTCGTTTGAGAGATACCTAGCTCGAGTGAAACGGTACCTAGCTATTGTATCGAGAGTGTTTGCGCTCTTGGGCTTTTATTTTCTGAGAGCGGCAAGGTTCTCAGAAAGCGGGGTCAAAGCGGGGTCTCAGAATATGCAAAAACCGCTCCTCTCCCGCGGAATGCGGTTGGGGAGCGGTTTGCAACAGAATTCTGTATCTATAAAGATTAGAACTCGCGCTTCTCGCGGATACGAGCAGCCTTACCGTGGCGGTCGCGCATGTAGTACAGCTTTGCACGACGGACGTCACCGCGGGTCACAACCTCGATCTTCTCGATGGAGGGAGAGTGAACGGGGAAGGTACGCTCAACACCAACGCCGAAGGAAACCTTGCGGACGGTGAAGGTCTCGCGAACGCCTGCACCCTGGCGGCCAACGACGAAGCCCTTGAAGACCTGGATACGGTGGTTCTTACCTTCAACGATCTTAACGTGAACGTTCAGGGTGTCACCGGGGCCGAATGCGGGGACGTCGTCACGGAGGGACTTCTTGTCGAGGAAGTCAAGAGTCTGCATAGTTGTAGATCTCCAGAGTCATCTGCCGCAGGTCAAATAGACTCAGATTGCTCTGCCCCACTGCGGGACAGAAAACTTGATGCTTCGGACAGGATTGGTGCCCGAAGGTTGACATCGTTGGTCGCTCTTCCCCCTGCGGCAGGGGCGTGCCCGATGTCAACACAATGCTCCATTATCCCAATGCGCCCGCGTTTATGCAAGCATCCGGGGAGCACTTTTAGAAGGGGGGTTCGTCACTCTGCGCTCCCCCGCTCTGGGATGCGCCGTCCTGTACCGGAGCGCCCGGAGCGGTCATGCCCGGCGCCTCCGGGTTCTGCTGGGGTGCGTACTGAGGTGCTTCCTGCGGCGGCGCGTACTGCTGCGGCGCACCCGGCATACCCTGCTGAGGTGCGCCCTGCAGGGAGCCTTCGTTGACCGTGCGCTTCTCCACGGTGCGGGCGAAGGTGCTCGTACCGTAGTTCAGGTCGTGACCGATGCCGAAGGCATCCACTTCTACCGTGGTGCCCTGCGTGCCGTCTTCGCGGTTCCAGCGGCTAATGCGCTGGCGGCCACTCACGACCAGCGGCTGCCCCTTCTCAATGGAGGTGGCAATGTTCTGGGCGAGGCGACGGTAGGCTTTCACGGTGTACCAGTTGGTGGTGCCTTCTTTCCAGGTGCCGGTAGCATCCTGCCAGCGAGGGGTACTGGCGAGGCGAAAGTTCACGACGGGCACCCCGTTGGGCAGGGTGCTCAGTGCCGGGTCGGAGGCGGTGAATCCGCGGATCAGGATGGTGTCGCTCATGGTTTCTCCTTAGAAACTAGTGGGTGGGTTCCTTCACCTTGCCAGGGCTGACCCGCTCCTGCACCCGGTGGTTACCGCTTCTGTGGATAACCTCGCGTTTTGCGGTTTTGGGCACCGCCTGTGGATAGAGTTTTTGAACTTTTCACCCCGTTTTTTCAAAAATCGCCTGCGGGCAACGCATTCCCTGCAGAAATATGACGACTACGCCCCATCCGGCATCGTGATAGGTATCTCAGCGTCGGGGCGGCTATTTTTACCCTCAAGTTAACTATTTCTATCCCGCGCCCTCTATCCTTGATGATGCGGTGCACTCAGCCGCATCCCGTCTACCCGCCTTGGAGAACCCGTGAGCAAAAAGCCCGCGAACAACAACCTGTCCTCCCTGCAGGAACTTCAGCAGCTGCAGCGCAACCTGCCCAAGCTGCCCGATTCGATGGACCCGCAGAAGAAGCGCCTCATTTACGGTCTGCTCGCTGTGTTTGCCGTGATTGTGCTGATTATTGGTCTGGTCTATGTGAGTAAGAACGGTGTAGACGGGCTACTCGGTTCGGACACGACGACCTCCGCCACCGATGATGAAGAGACCAACGTTCAAACTGAAACCCTCGCCGAGGTCAAGAACCCGTACAAGGCGGTTGATCCCGCGACCGCGCTCGCACCGGATCTGGCAACCGCGAAGAGCGAGCTGGCGTCCCTGCAGGTGAAGGAACGCGCGTCGAAGGCCGGCTACTCTCGTGATCAGTTCGGACCCGCCTGGGATGACGTTGACGGCAACAAGTGCAACACTCGCGACGACATTCTGCGCCGCGACCTGACCAATGTTCGTTTCAAGGTCAGGACCCACGCATGCACCGTCATCAGCGGCACTCTGAACGACCCGTACACCGGCAAAACCATCGAGTTCAAGCGCGGCAAGAAGACCTCCTCGGCTGTGCAGATTGACCACGTGGTGGCTCTGTCGAACGCATGGCAGACCGGCGCGCAGGATTTGACCGCAGAGCAGCGCCGCCAGCTGGCGAACGACCCGGAGAACCTGCTCGCTGCAGACGGCCCGGCGAACCAGCAGAAGTCCGATGCGGACGCCGCCGACTGGTTGCCGAGTAACACCGCCTACCGCTGCACCTACGTGGCACGCCAGGTACACGTGAAGGCAAAGTACAAGCTGTGGGTGACCGCGGACGAGAAGAAGGTTATGGAGCGCGTCCTCAACTCCTGCAAGGACACGAACCCCACTAAGAAGTAGCCCCGACCAAGAAGTAGCTTCCCGGCACACAAATGTAAAAGCATAAAGAAAACCGCCCCGCACCCTGAGTTCAGGGTGCGGGGCGGTTTTTACATGTGGCGCCCCAGGAGGGAATCGAACCCCCGACCAAGAGATTAGAAGGCTCCTGCTCTATCCTCTGAGCTACTGAGGCCTTCCTCTAGGGTACATGAGAATTTATGCTTCTCATGCACCGCGCCTCTCACGCGGGGGCTGTTCCACTGAGCTAAGCCAGGCTGGCGAACTAGGAGTTCGCGCTAGGAGCCTACCTTGGCGGCTTCCCGTTCTGCCTTCTTCACCTCGCGGCGGCGTGCACGGCGGCTTGATGCGCCGGGGAACAGCTGCCACCACAGGCGGATAGTGGTGCGGCGAATCTGCGTGGGGTGCAGGCTCACGTACACCAGGCGGCGGGTTGCCAGGTCGAGGGCGACCAGGTAGATGATGTAGCCCAGGCAGATGACGGTCGCGATGAGTCGGCCCATGTCCTGGTTGAAATCGCGCAGGTAGGGCGAGACGTTCAGCTGGTCGCTCACACCATACGCCATGAAGAACAGCGTGGTGATGAAGTACCACATGAGCTGGAAGTGCGAGCGCAGGCCGGTTGCGGCAAGCATCGGGATTGCCCAGAGCAGGTACCAGGGCTGAATCATGGGGCTGCACAGGAGCATGAACAGGATTGCGAGGCCGGCGTGGCGCACGATGTTGCGGTCGCGTCCAACGAATGCCATGGCTACTGCGCCGAGCATGCCGATGCCCTTGCCGACGGTCTCGATGAGCTTGCGGATGACCTCGAAGGCGTCTCCCTGAACGAACAGGGAGGCGGCGCCGATGACCAGGCCGAAGGGGGTGTACCAGATGTACTGGCCGCCGGTGGTGGACAGTGCCTTAATCCAGCCGAATTCCAGTCCGGTCACCCAGCCCATGAGCGCCATTTCGGCGAGCAGTAGCACGCCGGAGAGCGCCCAGAAGATGAACTTGCGCGGCCAGGAGGCGTTCTTACCAGCCCAGAGCAGACTCACGAAGGGCAGTACCACGAGGGCGAGCGGCTTGACGGCAACGCCGAGGGCTACGAAGGTCACGCCGAGCGGGCCGCCCCACCAGGTGTCGCGGTAGCGCTTGGCATAGTAGAGGCCGCCGAGCATGAACATGGTCATGAGCGAGTCGTTGTGGCCGCTGGCAATGAACGATGCGATGAACAGCGGGTTCGGGCCAATCTGCCATAGAGCGCGGACCTGGTTGAAGCCGTGCGCCTGGGCGAGTTTTGCCACGTAGAAGAGGATACCGATGACCGCGAGCACAGAGAGCAGGCGGAAGTAGAAGAGGGAGAGGTCGATATTCTCCCCCGCCAGGCGCACAATCCACTCTTCAAACTTGAGGGAGACCGGTCCGTACGGGGGCGGGGATTCCGCCCACATGGGGTCCGCACCGTTCTGCATGAAGTTCGAGATTTCGGAAACGCCATGCTTGTACGGGTTGAGGCCGTGCGCCATGACCATGCCCTGACCGTAGTAGGAGAACATGTCGCGGCTGTAGATGGTGAACGCGAAAATCTGCGGCAGGGACCAACTGGCGGTGACGGCAATCATCCACCGCATGGCGTTGGGTTCGTTCCAGTCGCCCATTTTCTGGTAGATTCGCAGCCATTCACGGCACATGATCATAGCGCCGAGGGCGAGCATGATAATGCCGGTGATGACCCATGCGGCTTCGAATCGGATGGCTCGAATAATGTCGTAGCGCCAGAAGCTGGAGCTGTCGGCGAGCCAGCCGACGGCGTAGGATCCGAGGGTGACCATGATGGAGCCGATGGTGCCGATAATCACCGTGCGCAGACGGTGGTTATTGACGTAGTCCAAGAGTTTGGGTGAGAGAGGTGCGTCGTGTGCGCCGGGGGTGGTGAGCCGGTGTGCTAGCTCCTTTGGTGCGCGCATAACTCCCTTTCTGTCTGCATCGTCGTTCTGGTTTTTATCATACCGGAGCCCTTGGATGCACTTGCGAGAATCACTGTTGCGAAGACGCTTGTGGACACGCCTCAAGGGCACGCAGAGTGGCGCAGTTCTCCCCCGCTGCCGCCGTTTGCGCATCCGCTCGTACCTTTCTTGCGCCCTCTTGTACCCCTTTTGTGACGTGCTACCCGCCAGGCCGGCAGCGTTTGGGGGTAGAGTGGGAGAGTGAGTATTTCTAGTGAACGTATTGTATGGATTGACTGCGAGATGACCGGCCTGGACGTGGAGAACGACGCTCTCGTCGAGGTGGGCGTTCTGGTCACGGATGCCGATTTGAACATTCTGGGTTCTGGCGTTGAGTTCGTCATTAAGCCCGGCGATGAGTCTCCTGCCGGTGCGCTGGAGAACATGAATGACTTTGTGCGTTCGATGCATGAGGCGTCGGGTCTACTGCCCGATATTGAGCACGGTGTGTCGATGGATTACGCGCAGGAGCAGGTGCTTCGCTACATCAAGAAGTATGTTCCGGTGGCGGGCAAGGCGCAGCTGGGCGGCAACTCGGTGGGCATGGATAAGCGCTTCTTGGAGCGCTACATGCCCGAGGTCATGGCGCACCTTCACTACCGTGTGATTGATGTGTCGACCATTAAGGAGCTAGCGTCGCGCTGGTACCCGGCGGCTCGTCATAGTGCCCCGGCGAAGACCGGTAACCACCGCGCACTGGGTGATATCAAGGACTCGATTGATGAGTTGAAGTATTACCGTCGCGCCATTTTTGTGCCGCAGGGCCCGGATGCGATTGCTTCGGCGCAGATTGCGCGTGAGGTGGAGGCTGAGCGTGCTGCACGCGAGGCGGCTGAGCGTGAGGCTGAGTCGTCCGCTTCTGAGGCGACTGAGGCATCCAAGGCGTAAGCACAGCATGTAACGAGCATCACGGCTTTTCAACTTGGCAGGTTTCTGAATCTCCTGTACAGTAGTATCCGTTGCATATCGCAAGGGAAACCAAGCGAAGCACATGGTGGTCGTAGCTCAGTTGGCAGAGCGCCTGGTTGTGGTCCAGGAGGTCGCGGGTTCAACCCCCGTCGATCACCCCGATGGAAAGGGTCGTTATGGTTATCCGTAACGGCCCTTTCGCTTACCCTCAATCCGGTTCACCCGCGCACGGTGTACCCGGCAAGTTCCCGTTCAACAGTTCCCATTCAACACAAGCAAAGGATAATTCCGTGGCTATTCGCCCCATCGTTATTCACGGCAACCCCGTTCTGCACCGCCCCGCGGCACCCGTCACCGAGTTTAATGATGAGCTCAAGGAACTCGTAGCTGACATGTACGAAACCATGGACGCATCCAACGGTGTGGGCCTGGCGGCACCGCAGATTGGCGTGGGCCTGCGCATCTTCACCTACAAGATGGAGAATGAGGACGGCGTTCCCCCGCGCGGCTGCATCATCAACCCGGTACTGACCCTGGGCAAGATTTCTACCGCTGACCCGGACCCGTACGAGGAGGAAGAGGGCTGCTTGTCCTTCCCCGGTTACGGCTTCCCCCTCAAGCGCGCCGAGTGGGTGACCGTGAATGGTCTTGACGAGCACGGCAACCCCGTCCACTTTGAGGCGACCGGCTGGTTCGCACGCTGCATGCAGCACGAGACTGACCACCTGGACGGCAAGCTGTACGTGAACCGTCTGAACAAGAAGTGGACCGGCAAGATGAAGAAGGTCGTGAAGAAGGAAGGCTGGACCGTCGACGGTAACTCGTGGATGCCCGGCGTGGATCCGGATCCCTTCGGCCACTAATCACGAGCTCTTTTGAAGGTCGGACCGACCTCCCGAGAACTTAAAACGAAGACCGCGAATGCACTCTAAAAGCGCATTCGCGGTCTTCGTTTTCCATCAGCCGATAATGTTTTCCGTCAGCTAACGGTAGCGTGAAACGGGTCATCCTATGAGCCGGGTTCTGTCTAAAACGCCGCCTAAAGGGGCGTTTCGAGGCAATCATCTATCTAGAACGTACGTTGCCGCACGTCTCAAGCAGCCTACCCGAATACGCACCCCACCTCCGTAAAGGAAGCTGACGGGGATCGGGCGCACTACCCTACCATGGCGTATTCTGTTTGACCTTGCTCCGAATGGGGTTTACCTAGCCGGGCACGTCACCGCGCCCGCTGGTGGTCTCTTACACCACCCTTTCACCCTTACCGCGGCGAACCGCGGCGGTTTACTTTCTGTGGCACTGGCCTGCGGGTTACCCCGAGTGGATGTTATCCACCATCCTGTGCTGTGGAGCCCGGACTTTCCTCGAAGCACGTGTGCCTCGCGATTGCCCAGACGGCCCGTTTCACCCAACCCATTATACGCACACCAGTGGAGGTAGCTATTTTGGGGTCCGTCTCGCAGGTACACATGGGTACACTAGCGACCTCGCGGGCACGCTGACGTCTCGCAACTACACTGCGCCTCGTAGCTACCCTGCGTCTCGCGGGTACACTGGAGAGATGCTGATTCTTCTTCCCCCGTCTGAAGGTAAGACCCCCGCCCCGGCTGGCAACGCGCCCGTATGCTTCGCTGACCTCTCGTTCCCCGAGCTCACTGCCGAGCGTGAGAGCGTCCTGGAGGAGCTGACCGCAGTCAGTTCGGGCCCCGATGCTCTGGCGGAGCTCAAGGTGGGTGCTTCCCTCGCAGCAGAGGTGGAACGCAATACGCGCCTGCTCACCGAACCGGCACAGCCCGCGATCCGCACCTACACGGGTGTGCTCTTTGAGGCACTGGATTATGCGAGCTTCTCCCCCGCCGAACGCGATGCCGCGCACTGGTCGCTACTGATTTCTTCGGCACTGTGGGGTATTCTGCGCCCCGAGGACGCAATCCCAGCCTACCGTCTGTCGATGGGCGTGAAGCTGGGTTCGGTGGGTTCGCTCGCCTCCTTCTGGAAGGGCGCGTTGGGTACCGCACTGGAGTCGACCGCGAGGGATCAGCTGATTCTGGATTGCCGTTCTGCAGCCTACGCGAAGTCGTGGGTGACTCCCCCGTCGCAGACTCTGGCGGTTCGTGTGGAGCGTGTGGCGGCTGATGGGTCGCGTAAGGTCGTCTCGCACATGGCGAAGCATTACCGTGGCTTGTTTGCGCGCTACCTGATTCAGTCGGGTTTGGCGGCTCGTCCTATTGATGGCTCCACGGCGGGTATTGCCGAATTTTTGGAGGCGGTCAGCGAGGACTGGTCGGTGGAGTGCACCCTGCCGACGGCGCGTAAGGCGGGTGTTTTGACGCTGCTGGTGCATGAGCAGTAGGTTGCCCAACTATTTATTTCCTCTTATTTTTTGCATCATATTGAAAATTTTTTAACTATTTTTCTAGGGGCTTAAATCTGTATTACCCCTTGTAAAACCACATTTCCCCACATTTTAGGGGTAGCTTTTGATGAGCAGAGAAGGCGGTTAGTGTCTAGCTATCCGCCTTCTTTTTGCGAGTAAAAATGTTTATAGTGTTAAACGTCTCGCCATTGGTGGCGGGTATTTCACTCACTAACATTCACATTTTCAACTCAACACACATGGAAACACGTCACGCCACGTACGTATAGCAAACGACTAGAGGCTTACCCAATGGTTATTGGTTTGCTAGCGTAGAAGTAACCACTCAGAAACACATCGATGGGACAACGTTATGTCTACTTTTTCCTCTCGTCGCGCCCTCATTAAGGGTGCGGCAGCACTAACAGTCGCCGGCGCGTTGGGCGCACACCACGCCGGCGAACAGGGCGCTCAGGCTGCCACCTTGGACGTTAAGACCACCCCGCTGACCTTCAAGGTTACCGAGGCGTCGTTTGATATTAGCGGCTTCAACCTCAGCTACGAGATTACCGGCCTGCAGGCTGTGCTTGATACTGGCCTGTACACCCCGTACATTGAGGTTGGCTACTACACCAAGGAGAAGGGCTTCACCCAGTTCTATTTCTTCTCTCTTGAGCCGAAGAAGCGCATCGAGAATGATGTCTACATTAGGCATCACGTCATTGATCCTGAGATCACCGGTGGCCCGAATGCAGACTTTGGTGTTCGCCTGTCTCTTCGTCCGCGCCGTGAGCAGTACACCATTCTGCGCACTCTTGAAGTTCGCCCCAAGATTGACACGGAGTTCGCGTGGGCACCTTTCATTGTGGACATTGATATGGATGGCGAGTACGCCCCCGATATCTACAGGTCATGTAAGGCAAAGGTTCTGCTACTCGATAAGGAACGTTGCTTCTACCCTAAGCGTGCGGTGACCCGCGGCGACCTGATGGATGCAATCTACCGAGGCGCCCGCTCGCCGAAGGTGAAGCTTCCTGCGCGTTCTCCTTTCCCGGATTTGTCCCCGAAGGATGAGCGTTACCCGGCGTATATTTGGGCGTATCAGAACGGTCTGACTTCCGGCTGGTCTGACGGTAAGATGCACCCGGAGGCGGTGGCTAGCCGCGCTACGATGGCTGCGTTCTTCTACCGTTACTTTATGCTTACCCCCGGTCGTCGTTCTTATTGGTTCCGTCCCACTACCCCGCAGGATATGAAGCCGGGTGCCCCGTTCTACACCGAGTCGGTGTGGCTGCACTCGTCGGTGAATATCGATACGAGATATCACTATAAGAGCAAGGATTTCCGTCCGACCAAGACTGCTACCCGCGAGGAGCTGGCTCGTGTCCTGTCAATGCTCGACATGCTTGACACCATCCCCAACAGCCCCTATATCGATGACTAAGATTCGGCAGGTGCCTTGAACCGGGTGGTTGAGCCCGCGTGTTTTAGCTTGGGTTGACCTCTGCGAACAGCAGCTGAAGATAGTGGCCTATAGCCTATAGAAGGGGCGGTGAGAGTTTTTCTTTCACCGCCCCTTTTCGTGTGCCTGTTTTCTAGTGCGGACGCTGTTAGGCACCGTTTTTAGTGATGGTTATGTATCCAATTTTTGCCTCTCTATTGTGTGGTCTTTTGGGGGTTTGGGCTTTATCTAAAACCGGGGCGTAATTTTTGAATTTTTTGTCTTATAACTCTCATCGGCATGTTTTTCTCGTGTTTTCATTGATTGTTTAAGACGCGGGTTGGTAGGCTGAAATTGCACTTCAGCATGCCGCCGCTACGGCTCCTCTACGATATGGATTCGGGGCGAGTTCGGTGCGGTGGACTGTCACTCATTTATCCTCTCAACTTCTTTTCTCATTCGCCCTCTTTCATGCAGAAAATTCAGATTGGATAATGATGTCCTCATTCTTTAAACCGCCCCATGGTACACACCGAAAAGTTGTGGGTGTTTCCCTGGCGTTGGGCTTGACTCCGCTGCTGGCTTTGACGCCGGTGGCGGCTCAGGCGGCGCCCGCCTCCCCCGCCCAGCAGGCAGATACGCAGCAGACAGGCAAGCAGCAGGCAGCACTTCAAGCAGCACCCGTACAGAATGCGCCCGCGCAGGGTGATAAGCAGGATGCACCCCTGCCGACCCTACGCGTGACCAGCGGAACCCTCGACATTCTCCACGGCGGCACCGTCCACGTGGAGGGTACCGGGCTGACCCCCGAGTTCTTGGCGCATCATGAGCTACGTAGCCTCACGATTGCCCCGAAGGGCTCTTCAACCTACGCTAACCCCTACCAAAAGGTCGATCACCGCGGCCTTATCTTTGACGCCCCGAAACCGGCTGCTGACGGCAGTTTCAGCGATGACCTGACGGTTCCGGCGAATAGCCTGCCGGCGAACCTGGAGTACGAGGTCATTCTGACCTACCGCCCCGTAGACGATGCCCACCCCTACGCGTGGAACACTGAGGACCGCGTCCGTACGGCACTGCCGGTGGAGTTCAACCTCCCGGAGGCTGTGCTCCCCTCCATCACCTATGATGTTTCGGCTATTTCTGAGGAGCAGATTGCTTCCGGTCAGCCGATTGAGGTGACGCTGACGGGTACCGGTTTTCAGGATGTCAGCTCTGTAAAATTCACCTTGTCCGAGCATGATGAGCAGGGAAAGGTCACGAACGATAATGTGGCTTCGCTTGGTGAGCTGAAAGCACCGGATACGGAAGAGAATCAGCGCATTTTCAAGGGCCTGATTCCTAACGGCTATTTCCAGAAGAAGGTCACTATCCCCGCGGGAGTTCTGAAGTCCGGTAAGGGGTATTCCCTGGGTGTTTCCGGTGTAGAAACCCACGGGTGGAATAAGCTGTCGCGTAAGTTCCCCTTCGTTCCTGTGGGCAATAATCCTGCGCGCATGGCGTATCAGGATAATTCGTTCAGGAATACCCTGCCGAAGGTATCTGTTGCTGCACAGGATTTTGATCCCGGTCAGGACCGTGTCTATAAGGTGACTATTTCTAATATTTCACCCGAGGTGGATCTGGGGTACTACCTTGATTCTGTGGCGATTTATAACGCTACCTCTGGTGAGCAGGCACCTTTTGCGAGGAATGATGTAGCGGGCCAATACTATAAGCGTGACGAGCTGGTAACCCGCAACGCTGACGGTACTCTGACCGTGGAGGTTGAGTATAAGGTTCACGGCGATTCCTACAATAGGCCTTCTTCCCGCGGTTCAGTGGCTGAAGTGCGGGCGGTGTTCTCGGACTCTGAGTATTCGTACGGTAGCCATAAGTTCACGGTGAGCGCGCAGCTTCCGATGGCGCCTTTTGCCGCTGATGCTGTTGATTCGGAGAACCCGGGGAATGTTGAGTTGAAGGTGACTTCGGGAACCCTCAATATTTCTCAGGGCGGCACGGTGTCGGTGACGACTTCCCCGTTGAGCGCTGAGTTCCGTCAGAAGTACACTTTCTACGAGCTGGCTCTGGTGGAGCGCGGGTCGGTGTACGTGTATGCGGAGCACAATAGTTATGAGCCTCTCGACGAGTACGGCGGAATGCTCAAGGATTTGGTGCATCAGGTGCGGGAGAACCCGGACGGTAGCCTCACCTACACGTTTAAGGTTCCCCCGCAGTACGTTGAGGCTGCCGACGGTGAGCTCTTCGATGTGGTGATGACGTACTACCCGTCGGATGAAACTGAGCCGGAACCTTCGAGTAGGTCGAACCGTTTGTATGCCCGCGCCCATATTGATACGGTTCAGGATGCGCAGCCGACCCGTGGGACCTACACTTTCAGTCAGTCCGCTATCGATGACCCGTGGAAGGATACGACGCTGCGGGTTGAGGGACGCCATATCCTCTCCCAGGCTAGTGAAATGGTTGGTAATGATTGGCCGGTCATCGCTATCTATGAGGCTGACCCTGCAACGGGAAAGATGGTGGGTGAGCCTGTGTTCACTCAGCGGGATGACTACACGTACTACGGGGTTAACACCAGGTGGTTCCGCAATAACTATTTCAGTGCGGAGCTGAAGATTCCTGCGGGTACGTTGAAACCGGGCAAGCTCTACTTTATTGGTATGTATGGGAACGGGTTGCCTTACCCCGGCATGGAAGATTCTCCGGGTTCTATGCTGAATGATGTTGCGGAGTTCCTTCCGGTGCATTCTCCCGAGCAGGACTCTGCGGGGCCCACGCTACACCTTGGGTCGGTGGACCTGAGCCCTTATGCGCAGACGAACTTGTTTACGGCGCGCGCTACCGGGCTTTCTGATCCGGGTGAAGGATCGTACCGCCTCTCGGTGCAGCATGTTGATGAGCAGGGGCGTTTGACCGGTCAGACGGTGTTCCAGCAGGCGATTCCCGCCGATCGTATCCAGGATGGCAGGGTGGAGCTGAACCTGACGATCACTCAGCAGCTGAGCTATTCGGGTGCTTATCGTCTGGTCTTGGAGAGGGTCACCCCCGGTAAGGATGGTGCCGGCGAGTCGGTGGAGCAGCTTGCTGCCGAGGATATTCCTCTGAAGCTGACGCGTGAGGATGAGTTGCAGGCGGCTGAGCAGTGGTTTGCTGATCGTGAGATTTTGCCTAATCCTTCGCCGATGTCCTGGCATAGCGGTATGACGCGCCACGATGTGACGGTGTCGCTGTACCGCCTGGCGGGTTCCCCGAAGGTGGAGTTGCCTGCTTTTAGCCCGTACGCGGATGTGGCAACGAACGACCCGGACTACGCCGCGTTCATTTGGGCTCGTCAGAAGGGCATTACCTTCGGCTGGGCGGATGGTAAGTTCCACCCGGAGGCGAAGCTTTCGACCCCGTCGACGGTGGCGTTCATGTACAGGTACCAGAAGGCGATGGGTCAGGTCACACCGAAGGTGCCGACCTCTGCCTCGTTGCCGCGTAGCTCGTCTGTGCCGGGCAACCAGGATGCGCCTCGGAGTGCTGGCGGTTGGCAGCATAAGGTTCGTCAGGGTAGCGCTTTCTGGCGTGAGGCTCAGTGGGCTGTTGATCACCACATGTGGGGTTACCGCGTTGATGGGGAATACGTCTATGAGGACTTTGATAGGTCTTTCGTTTCCTCTGGTGATTTGAAGTTGATGCTGTACCGCATGGAGCACGGCGGCAG
>NZ_KV821867.1:74971-77529 GCF_001815755.1 Rothia sp. HMSC061C12 | reverse complement strand
TGCTGTACCGCATGGAGCACGGCGGCAGCCACCTCAAGTAGCGCCCGGTCGTGGTGAGGGGTAACCGGTGGGCTGGGATGCTCGACGTAGTTCGACTTTTCAGCCCGCCGGTGCCGCCCCTCCTATTCGTTTCTCCAGAACGCTTCTTCTCCCCTATTCTGGGGATTCTTTTCACGCTTTATCCGCTCAACTTCTTCACTTGCTTCGTCTACTCGCTCGCTTCACTCACCGTACAGTTTTTTGTAGATGGGATAATGATGTCTTCATTCTTCACACCACGAGGCGCCCGGTGCCGCTCAACTGCGCCGCGCCACCCGGCGAGCGCCCGCGCGCTCAGCCTGTCATTACTGCTGGGTTTGAGCCCGCTTGCCGGTATCACCCCGGCGGCACTCGCAACGCCGGCACAGGCTACACCTGAGCAGCAGGCGCAGCCGGCGCAGGCGACCCCCGCCTCCCCCGCTGCAACTCAAGAAGATGCTGACGAAGCCACGTCTTCGCTTCCGAAGGTAGATGAATCTCGCCATCCTGAAATGGAAGGGTTTAAAGTCTCTCCTGAGACTCTCAACATTTCTCGAGGCGGCACAGTAACGCTGACGACGCCTCCGCTCAGTGCTGAATTCCGCCAGAATTACGAATTCTACGAATTTTCTCTGGTTGACCGCGGTTCTTCGTACTTCAAAGCCGCGTATGCCCGCATTGACGGATATGCCTACTTTGGCTACCTCTTTGACCGTGATCCCAACCCGAAGCAGATGGTAGAAAACCCAGACGGGAGCTACACCTTCTTTCTCAATATTGGGCCGTACATTATTGAGGCTAATGAAGGCACTCTTTTCGACGTCATTTTGACGTACCACAAGAAGGGCCACCGGGAGGATTCTTGGCCGTCCGAATTCCGTTTTGTGGCGCGTGCACCTATTAATGTTGTGCAGGACCCTAAGCCGACTGAGACGACGTACATTTTCAGTGTGCCCGCAATTGATGACCCGTGGAAGGATACGACTCTGACGATTGAGGGGTTCCATATCCTTACGAGCGGTAGTCGAGAGGGCAAGGATGGCCCCGCGCTTCTGGCTTTTTATGAAGTCGACCCGAAGACCGGAAAGATTGTAGGCGAACCAGAATTCACCACTCGGATTCCGTACCCGGCTTCCCGTAGTGGAGAGCGCGTTTATTTCCTGAATTGGCATTTTAAGACGTCTATTACGATTCCTGGGGGAACGCTTAAGCCGGGTAAGGTCTATAAGATTGGTTTCTACGGTAAAGACCGTCCGGAGGATGAGAATTACCCCGGTGAGTTGCTGAATGATGTTGCAGATTTCATTCCGGTACGTTCGCTTAATAAGGAATCGGCTAGCCCTGAGATGTTTCTGAAGGCTACGACGGTGAGCCCTTATGATGAGGAAAATATCTTGCCGGTACGCGCCGTCGGTTTGAAGAAGCAGCCTGGGGTCTCTTACCGTTTCTCGGTACAACATGTTGATGAGCAGGGACATCTGACCGGTCAGAAGACGCTGGTGCAGGAGATTGCTGCTGAGAGCATCCATGACGGCACGATGGATGAGAAGCTGACCATCTCCGGTGCGCCGCTGAATTATGACGGCTCGTACAGGCTCTTCTTGGAAAAGGTGACTGCCGGCAAGGACGGTACGGTTGAGTCGGTTGAGCAGCTTACTTCGAAGGATCTACAGCTGCAGTTTACGAAGAATAAGGAGGTCAACGCCGCCTGGGCATGGTTTAAGCGCCGTCAGGTTCTTCCTGAGTTTTCTGATTCAGGTAGGAACAGCTATATGACGCGCCGCGATGTGACGGTGGCGCTGTACCGTCTTGCGGGTTCGCCGAGAGTGGAGCTTCCGGCGACGAGTCCTTATGGAGATATCACTCCGGATGATCCGGACTACGCCGCGTATATTTGGGCTCGTCAGAAGGGCATTACGTTCGGTTGGGCGGATGGGAATTTCCACCCGGAGATGAACATGCACAATTATTCGACGGCGGCGTTCCTGTACAGGTATCAGCGTTCGCGCGGTATGATGTCTCCCGGCTTGCCGACTGCCGCACCGCAGTCTCGTAACGGTAGCCTGCCGGGGTCGGATGAATCTGAGGTGAGCGCTAACCCATGGGTTCTGGATTTGGAGGAGGGTAGTGCTTTTTGGCGTGAATCTCGGTGGGCTGTGCAGCAACGCATTTGGGGCTACACCAGGGGTTGGGAACACGAACGCTTTTTCATGGAGACAACGTCTGTCTATGACTTGGCGTTGATGCTCTACCGCATGGAGCACGGCGGTAGCCATCTCAAGTAGCGCCCAGTTGTGGTGAGGGGTAACCGGTGGGCTGGAATGTTCGGATTAGTTCGACTTTTCAGCCCGCCGGTACCGTCCCGATTTTTCTTCCCTGCCTTCTGCGAGTTCTTTTGCCCGGCACCAGGCTTTACGGGGCTTCTTCTCCCCTGTTCGGGGTTTTCTTTTCACGTTTTATCCGCTCGACTTCTTCGCTCGCTTCATCTACTCGCTCGCTTCAATCACCGCACAGTTTTTTGTAGATGGGATAATGATGTC
>NZ_KV821867.1:74248-74871 GCF_001815755.1 Rothia sp. HMSC061C12 | reverse complement strand
CCCGGCGAGCGCCCGCGCGCTCAGCCTGTCGCTACTGTTGGGTTTGAGTCCGCTGGCCGGTATCACCCCGGCGGCACTCGCAACACCGACCCAGGCGGCACCTGAGCAGCAGGCGCAGGCGACCCCAGCCTCCCCCGCTGCAGCTTTGGTTCAGAAACAAGCAGACAATCAGCAGAATCCTGTAGCCCAGGGCGAGCAGACCAGTTCGCTACCGACTCTGCGCGTCACTAGCGGAGCACTAAGAATTTATGCCGGAGGCACGGTGCATGTTGAGGGTGCCGGCTTCACTCCCGAATTCTTGGCGCACCATGAGCTGCGTAGCCTCATTATTGCGCCCAAGGGTTCCTCTACCTACGTGGGTCCTCACCAGGAGCCAACATACCAGGGGCCGCGCTTTGACGTTCCGGCGCCTGCCCCAGACGGGACTTTCAGCGCTGACTTGGAAGTATCTTCCAACGGCATACCTGCGGGCATGGAGTACGAAGTTATTTTGACCTACCGCCCGCTAGATGAAGCGCACCCCTATCAGTGGAATACTGAGGATCGTATTCGTACGGCGCTCCCTGTGACGAATGATTTTCCGGCGTCTGTTCTGCCTTCTATTACCTATGATGTGGATTCTA
>NZ_KV821867.1:71969-74148 GCF_001815755.1 Rothia sp. HMSC061C12 | reverse complement strand
TGACGGGATGAATAAGCTAAGTTTTACTCTCGTAGAATATGACCCGTCTGCAAATGTTACCCATAAATATATCAAGGAGCTGGAACCTTTTGACCCTTCGGATTCTCCGTATTCTAAGCGGGTTTTTCATGACCTAATTCCTAACGGTCATTTTCAGCATAAAATTACGATTCCTGCCGGTCTTTTGAAATCAGGCAAGGGTTATTATCTGTCGGTACAGGGAGACTCTCCTTCAGGCCCGATTGCTATGAGGCGTGCCTTCCCCTTCGTTCCTGTGGGCAAGAACCCCATGAAAATGCCTTACCAGAGCAATACGTACCGCAATACCCTTCCGAAGGTTTCGCTGTCCCCTCAGACGGTTGACCCGTACCATGAGGGGAAATATAAAGTTACTATTTCTAATATTTCCCCGGAAGTTGATTTGGGGTACTATATCGGGTCAATCAGTGTTTATAATAAAACTGCTCAAAAAACGATTGCCAACCTCAGCGTTAATAGTGACCATTACTATGAACGTGACAAAATTGTGGTCCGTAACCCCGACGGCACCCAAACCGTAGAACTTGAAATTAATGCTGAGGATATTAAAGAGCTACAGGGCGTGTATTTGGGTTCCGAAGCGGAACTGAGGGTCTATTTCTCAGATAATCCTTACTACGGTTCAGAGATTCATAATTTTACGGTTACTGCACCAGTTCGGCTGGCGGATTCCCCTACCCCATTGACCCCTCCCACCCCTGCTGAGGATAAGAAACCTGACAACCCGGTTGGCATGAAGCTCACCTCGGGCACCCTCAACATTTCTGAGGGCGGTACCGTCTCTGTGACCACTGCGCCGCTGAGTGCCGAGTTCCGCGCGAAGTACACGCTGTATGAGTTCGGCATTGTGGAGCGCGGTGAGAATTACCTTGAGCCATATTACGGCAATCCCCTTCCTGAGGCGCAGTACGGCAGCAAGGTTGCCGGCCTCCGCGCTGAGGGCAAGGCCCACGATAATCCTG
Source organism: Rothia sp. HMSC061C12 (assembly GCF_001815755.1). NCBI lineage: Bacteria > Bacillati > Actinomycetota > Actinomycetes > Micrococcales > Micrococcaceae > Rothia > Rothia sp. HMSC061C12. The sequence goes on along the minus strand of NZ_KV821867.1, from coordinate 73,147 downwards.
ACGGGAGCGTCACGTTCACTCTTGACATTCCGAAGCAGTGGATGATGGTTCCGGAGGGTACGCTCTTCGATGTGGTGCTGACCTACTACCCGTCCGATAAGCCTGACCCGCACGACTATCCGTATGAAGATTATCGTCTTACGGCACGAATTCCCTTGCCCACGGTGCGCGACCCTGAGCCTGACCAGCCGACGTACCGCTACAGCATTTCGGCGATTGATAAGCCGTGGCAGGATACGACTCTGACGGTTGAGGGCTACCATATTCTTCCCCCGAATATCGTAGGTGGATACGACAGCCAGGCGTACGTCACTCTATACGAGGCAGACCCGGCTACCGGAAAGATTATGGGACGCCCTGTTTTCTCCCATGCTGTTCCGTTGACGGGCAACTGCTTGCATCACTGTACGGGTTTCCGCAATAACTATTTCGGCACGAAGATGACGATTCCGGCGGGTACGTTGAAGCCGGGTAGGCTCTACATGATTGGTATCTACGGTTCTAATCTGCCTCACCCGGGTGAGGAGGAGTACAGCGGTAGCTTGCTGACCAGTGTTGCGCAGTTCCTTCCGGTGCGGTCGGGGCAGCCGAGTGATAACCAGCCGAATCCTGACCAGCCTGTAGCGCGTCCGGATTTGTACATTCCGTATAAGCGCGTCAACCCGTATCAGGAGATGAATACTCTCACCGCACGCGTCTCGAATCTTCCGAAGCTTGCCGAGGGCTATTACCGTTTCTCGATTCAGGCAACGGATATTTTCGGCGAGCTGACCGGTGAGAAGGCTCTGGAGCAGGTTATTCCCGCTGAGCGCATCCACGATGGTGCCGCTGAGGAGACGCTGAACGTTCCCGGTAGCGCGCTGAATTATGAGGGAGCGTACAGGGTTGTTCTGGAGAAGGTAACCCCGGGCAAGGATGGTGCCGCGGATGCGGTCGAGCCGGTGGCTTCTGAGAATCTTGATCTCTTGGCGAATACTGCTGAGGAGCAGAAGGCTGCTGTCGAATGGGTCAAGAAACAGGCTCTTCTGGATGAGAGTAAGACTGTGCTGAGTCGCCGCGATGTCACGGTGGCGCTGTACCGCCTGGCGGGCGCGCCTCATGCTGAGCTGCCTGCAACCAGCCCTTACGCGGATGTGGCACCGAACGACCCGGACTACGCCGCGTACATTTGGGCTCGT
>NZ_KV821867.1:70119-71869 GCF_001815755.1 Rothia sp. HMSC061C12 | reverse complement strand
TTGGGCTCGTCAGAAGGGTATTACCTTCGGCTGGGCGGACGGCAAATTCCACCCGGAGGCAGCCCTTTCGACACGTTCTGCGGTGGCGTTCCTGTACAGGTACCAGCGGATGGTTGCCCCGGCTCCTGCGCCGGAGTCGAGCAGTGTGCCGTCTTCGTCTGTGCCCAAGAACAGTAGCGTGCCGGGTGATTCTCCCGTCCGGGTTTCGCGTTCGCATTGGTCCGATTATGGGCGTACGGATACTGCGTTCTGGCGGGAGTCGCTGTGGGCTACTCAGCAGTTCATCTGGGGTTATAAGGATTATGATCACCGCTATGCCGAGGGTTTCAGTTCGGATGCTGTTTCTTCTTCGGAGTTCTCGGTCATGCTGTACCGTATGGCGCACGGCGGCAGCCGTCTTAGTTAGTTTCGGTGCGTGAGGGGTCTGGCGGGCTGTATTCTTCGAGTCGTTGTGCCGCAGGCTCAACAGCTGGACCTGTCCCGCCCCTAGCATCCTTTACAGGCACCGGCGAGGGGAATCGGGAGCGTTACCTGATGGGAGTCTTCCCGCGAGTAGCGCCCCGGTTTCCCGACCTTTGATTTGCTCAACCTTTTCGCTCGCTTCACTCACCGTATAGTTTTTTGTAGATGGGATAATGATGTCTTCATTCTTCACACCACGAGGCGCCCGGTGCCGCTCAACTGCGCCGCGCCACCCGGCGAGCGCCCGCGCGCTCAGCCTGTCACTGTTGCTGGGTTTGAGCCCGCTTGCGGGTATTACTCCGGCGGCGCTCGCAACACCGGCCCAGGCGGCATCTGACCGGCCGACTCAGGTTGCCCCCGCTCAGGCAGACCCGGAACAGGCGACCCCCGCCTCTCCCGCTGCAGCTTTGAACCAGCGCCAGACAGAAAACCAGCAGAATCCTGTAGCCCAGGGCGAGCAGACCAGTTCGCTACCGACTTTGCGTGTCACCAGTGGCACGTTAAAAATTGAGACTGGTGGCACGGTGCATGTTGAGGGTACTGGATTCACTCCCGAATTCTTGGCACACCATGAGCTGCGTAGCCTCATTATTGCGCCCAAGGGTTCCTCTACCTATGTCGGTCCTTACCAGGAGCCCACATACCAGGGGCCGCGCTTTGATGTTCCGAGGCTTTCAGCAGACGGAACTTTCAGCGCCGACTTGGAAGTATCCTCCAACGGTATACCTGCAGGCATGGAGTACGAAGTTATCTTGACCTACCGTCCGCTGGATGACGCACACCCCTATCAGTGGAGCACTGAGGACCGTATTCGCACAGCACTCGCCGTGACGAGTAATTTCCCGCAGTCTGCTTTGCCTTCTATTACCTATGATGTGGATTCTATTTCGGAGGAGCAGATTAATTCCGGAAAACCGATTGAAATCAATATGACGGGTTCGGGTTTTGACGGGATGAATAAGCTAAGTTTTACTCTTGTGGAAATCGACCCGAATAATCCTGAAAGTTATCATCGTTATTTAGATTTCGAGGATTTAGTTCCTGCAGATTCTCCGTACTTGAAGCGGGTTTTTCATGGTCTGATTCCTAACGGTCGTTTTCAGCGTAAGATTACGATTCCTGCCGGTTTTTTAAAGCCTGGTAAGGGGTATTATCTGAGCATGGTTGGATCTTATCCCTCTGGGGTTGATTCTTCTCCCTTCGGCATTAACGCTGTAGCGCGCGATTTCCCCTTCATTCCTGTGGGTAAGAACCCCGCGAAAATGCCTTACCAGAGCAATACGTACCG
>NZ_KV821867.1:59173-70019 GCF_001815755.1 Rothia sp. HMSC061C12 | reverse complement strand
CCAGAGCAATACGTACCGCAATACCCTTCCCAAGGTTTCACTGTCTCCTCAGACGCTTGATCCGTACCATGCAGGGAAATATAAAGTTACTATTTCTAACATTTCCCCGGAAGTTGATTTGGGGTATTACGTCAAATCCGTCGACATTTATAGTAAAACCGCTCGAAAGACTATCGTCGGAATTACTGACATTCCTTACTTTGATCATGACATTATTGTTGTCCGTAACCCTGACGGTACCCGCACCGTAGAACTTGAAATTGACTCTGCAGTCATCAAGGAGTTGCAGAATGTGTACCTTGGTTCTGAGGCAGAGCTGAGGGTAGCTTTCTCAGATTCTCTTTATCAGAAGGGTAGTCACATTTTTACGGTCACTGCGCCCGTGCAGCTGGCTGCTCCTCCGACCCCGATAAATCCTCCCGCATCTGATGAAGTGCGTTTGAGTGTCACTTCAGGTACCCTCAATATTTCTGAGGGCGGCACTGTCTCTGTGACGACTGCACCGCTGAGTGCTGAGTTCCGCAAGAAGTACACGCTCTTCGAGTTCGGCATTGTGGAGCGAGGGAAGAACTACGAGTGGTCAAGCTACGGCAGTAAGCTACCTGAAGCCCAGTACGGTAAGAGAGTCGCTACCCTTCGAAATCAGGGGAAGGTTCATGAAAACCCTGATGGAAGCATTACGTTCACCTTTGATGTTCGCAAGCAAATCTTTGATGTACCCGAGGGAACTCTCTTCGATGTCGTGTTGACGTTCTACCCGTCTGATGAAGCTGAGCCGGATTTGCGTTGGGAGTCGACAGACCGCCGTCTTACGGCACGAGCTTCTCTGCCGGTAGTGCGTGACCCTGAGCCGGTTCAGCCGACGTACCGTTACAGTCTCTCTGCAATTGACAAGCCGTGGCAGGATACGACTCTGACGGTTGAGGGCTACCATATCCTCGATCCTCATGCGGTAGGCGGTCATGAATCGGTTGCATACCTCACCCTCTACGAGGCTGACCCGGCCACCGGAAAGATTATGGGACGCCCTGTTTTCTCCGACATCATTCCGCTGACAGAGTGCGGACAACTTTGCGGCGGATTCCATAATCGTTACTTCAGCACGGAGATGACAATTCCGGCGGGTACGTTGAAGCCGGGCAGGCTCTACATGATTGGCATCTACGGTTCTAATCTGCCTCGTCCTGGCGAAGAGGAGTACAGCGGTAGCCTACTGACCAGTGTCGCTGAGTTCCTTCCTGTGCGGTCTACGCAGCCTAACCCTGACCAGCCTGTAGCGCGTCCGGACTTGTACATTCTGAATAAGCGCATCAGCCCGTACCAGGAGATGAATACCCTCACCGCACGAGTCTCGAATCTTCCGAAGCTTACCGATGGTCATTACCGTTTCTCGGTTCAGGCAACGGATGATTCTGGCAAGCCAACCGGCGAGAAGGCCCTGGAACAGGTCATTCCTGCTGAGCACCTTCTGAGTGGTTCTACGGATGAGAAGCTGAATATTCCCGGTAGCTCTCTGAATTATGAGGGGTCTTACAGGGTTGTTCTGGAGAAGGTAACCCCCGGCAAGAACGGTGCCGCAGATACGGTCGAGCAGGTCACTTCTGAGGACCTTGAGCTCTTTGTAAGCTACACTGCGGAGCGGGAAGCGGCTGTTGAGTGGGTTAAGCAGCAGGTTCTTCTGGATGAACATAAGGCTGTGCTGAGTCGCCGCGATGTCACGGTGGCGCTGTACCGTCTTGCGGGTGCACCTCATGTTGAGCTGCCTGCAACCAGTCCTTATGCGGATGTAACCCCGGACGATCCGGACTACGCCGCGTACATTTGGGCTCGTCAGAAGGGTATTACCTTCGGTTGGGTCGATGGTAAGTTCCACCCGGAAGCGAACCTTTCGATTGCCTCGACGGTGGCATTCCTGTACAGGTACCAACGAGCGCTAACCCCTGCGTCTTCGCCGGAGTCGAGCAGTTTGCCGTCTTCGTCTGTACCGAAGAGCGATACGTCAGATAGCAGTAATGTACCGGAGGAGTCTCCCACACGGGATTCACGTTCGCGGGTGCACTGGCCCGAGTATGAGCGTATGGACACTGCGTTCTGGAGGGAATCGCTGTGGGCTACCCAGCAGATTATCTGGGGATACGCAGAATATTATCGAGGCCACGGTGAGAATTTCAGCTTGGATACTGTTTCCTCTTGGGAGTTCTCACTGATGCTCTACCGCATGACGCACGGCGGCAGTCGTCTCAAGTAGTTACCCTGAAGTAGTTATTTGAGAGTCGCCTCCCGCGGCCACGCAGCCTGATACTGTGTTGCTTTACAATCGGTGATGGCGGGCTGAAATTTTCGGGCTGATTCGCCCGGCTTTTCAGCCCGCCAGCACTTTCGCTAAGACGCACTGTGCACCCCCTTTTCTACTCAACTTTTCGTTCCTTTTCACCGTTCATTTCTCCCCTTCCACTCAACGTTTTCCCTCACTCACTTCAATCACCGTGCAGAAAACCACTGTGCAAAAAACCACCGTGTAAAGCCGCGGTATAGAAAGCACAGTGCAGAACATTAGATGGGATAACCGTGTCTTCTTTCTTCCGACCAACCACAACTCAGGGTGCTAAAACGCCCGCCATAAAAGCCCCTACCCAAAATGCCCACACTCTAAAGACTCAGGGCAAGAAGGCAATCAGCCTCTCCCTGTTGCTGGGCTTGACCCCGGCTCTGGCGGTCACCCCTGCTGTGCATGCTGATGCGGCACAGGCAAAACCCGCACAGGTGGAGCCTGCTCAAGCGAATCCGGCGAGCACCGCCTCCCCTGCCGCATCGTTGCAGGCAACCCCCGTAGCTGCCACCCCCGATGCCGCAGCCGCTGGCGTCAGCGATGCTGACAAGATTGATTTGAAGGTCACCACCGGCACTCTCAATATTTCTCAGGGTGGCACGGTGTCCGTGACGACTTCCCCGTTGACCCCCGAGTTCCGTAAGAAGTACAAGCTCTTCCAGTTCGGTCTCGTGAACCGTGGTACCGGTTACGAGTGGTCCCGTACCGGCGAGGCAACCCAGAATCCCCTGTACAGCGGCAGGGTCGATCATCTTCGAGAAGACGGTATCGTCCACGACAACCCGGACGGGAGCCTCACCTTCACCTTTGAGGTCAAGAAGCAGACCATCCGGGCCACCCCTTCGCCTGCCCTTGACGTGGTGCTGACCTACTACCCGGCGGGCGAGCGCGAGCCGAACGCCGATGAGTATGAGGACCCCCGCCTTACTGCCCGTACTCCGCTCAGCCTGACTCAGGACCCTGAGCCGGATCGTACTACTTACGTGTACAGCATGCCGGCGATTGATAATCCCTGGGTTGATACGCAGCTGAAGATTGAGGGCTACCATATTCTCTCTAAGCAGCTTGTTGAGCCGGGGAGCGCCCCGGCGTATCTGATGCTGTATGAGGTTGACCCCGCCACGGGGTTGATGGTGGGCAAGCCCGTTTTCACGCATGCAGTTCGTTATACGGATTGCGGTGAATACTATTGCTGGAGCTTCCTCAACAACTATTTCTCTGCTGATGTGACAATTCCTGCGGGCACTTTGCAGCCGGGTAAGTCGTACATGATTGGTGTCTACAGCGGCCTCTTCCCGAATCCGGATGAGGAGAAGGTACCCGGTAGCCTTTTGACGGATGTTGCCCCGTTTATTCCGGTGCGCTCGCCCAACTCGAACACCGAGGTGAAGGATGCCGCCCCGGTTCTGCGCGTTGAGCCGCAGCAGATGGACCAATATCGTTCTGATTCACCGCAAGTGAGCCCCTATTGGGAGAAGAACACGTTGCAGGTGCGTGCCGTGAATCTGCCGAAGCTCACTGAGGGCCATTACCGCTTCTCGCTACAGGCTACGGATGCTTCTGGCAATCTGACCGGTCAGAAGGCGCTGGAGCAGGATATTGCGGCTGACCGCATCCAGAGCGGTTACACGGAGGCAACGCTCACTATTCCCGGTGAGGCGCTGAATTATCAGGGCGGTTACAAGCTGGTTGTGGAGAAGGTTCTTCCCGGTCAGGGTGGTGCCGCGGATTCTGTGCAGCAGGTTGTTTCTACTGACCTTGGTTTGGTGGTGAACGCGTTTGAGGAGCGTGAGGCTGCGAAGAGGTGGTACAAGGCTCAGCAGCTTCCCAAGTCAGATTCCTATTCTTCTGAGAATTTGACGCGCCGTGATCTGACGGTGGCTCTCTATATGCTGGCGGGTTCCCCGAAGGTTGAGCTTCCGGCAACCAGCCCGTATCCGGATGTTCAGCCCAACGACCCGGACTACGCCGCATATATTTGGGCTCGACAGAAGGGCATTACGTTCGGTTGGATTGATGGTAATTTCCACCCGGATGCGAAGGTTTACGATTCTTCGGCGGTGGCGTTCCTGTATAGATATCAGAGGGCGCAGGGTAAGGTTCCTGCGGCGAAACCTCGTCCTGTTTCTTCGGCGTCAAAGAAGAGTAGCCTGCCGGGTGGTTCTTCTGAACGTGGGTGGAATACTGTTCTCGGCTGGCATTACTCGTTCCATAAGGAGTCCCAGTGGGCGATTGATCAGCACATTTGGGGTTATATCAGCGAACAGTCTACCTATGAGGCGTATGGGCAGTCGTTTATTGGGCACACGGAACTCGCTACGATGCTGTACCGCATGGAGCACGGCGGCAGCCGTCTCACATAGTGTCTCGCCGTGGCGTTAGCTATTTTGGTTGGCTTTCGTCAAATAGGCGACTTTATGGCTCTGTTTATGTGCCACTTTTATTGTGGGTGACTTTTATGTTGCCTTGCCCACCGCATTGTGAATATTCTCAACCTGCAGAGGTTGCATAGGTGCGAATTTTTCGAATGCGGTGGGTTTTTTACGCTTTCTTTTTTGTACAGTGACCAGTGTTTGTGCTTATCAGCACACTATTTAGGCATATTTTCCACGTCATGCACATACTTTTTAAAGCTATACTTCACCTTAAGACATGCGATAAAACACACAGGCATTTTTCGCACTGATGACCTTTCAGGTTCCAGCACGTCTTAACTATTTGCTACGGTGTTTATGCGCACCACACTCGATGCGTGACACCGATAAAAACTGATTGGATAACAATGTCCTCACTTCCCAACCACATGCGCTTTGCGCTACCCAAAAATGTGGCCAAGAGCAGCTGCGCCATCACCCTGGCTGGCGCTATGCTCTTGCCTCTCTCCCCCGCGTTTGCCGCACCTGCTACTCCGGTAGCAACCCAGGCTGTTGAACAGGGCGAGGCTCAGGGTGCTCAGCGTCTGCAGGTTACCTCCGGCACTTTTGATATTCTCAAGGGCGGCAACGTGACGGTTAGCGGCTCCGGTTTCTCCAAGGACTTCGTTGCAGGCAAGTCGTTCCGCCTGTACGTTGTTCCGAAGGGTGAAAGCGTCGCTTTCCCGCCGCACCACCCGCGTGATTACCCCTTCTATGTTCAGGATGTTCCCGCGTCCGCTTTTGCGGCTGACGGCACCGTGAACCTGACCGCTTCTATCGGCGCTAACTATCTGGAGGCCAATGGCTCGTCCTTCGATGTTGTGCTCGGTTACCGCGATGACGCTGAAGACGGCTGGATTCCTGCGGATGAGGTTCGTACTGAACTGAAGGTTGCGGATGTTCCCGCCGTTGATTCCCCGACCCTGTCGTACAGCGCTTCGTCGGTGAATGCTTCTAAGAACGCTAAGGTCACTGTGAACGGTGCTGGTTTCCAGAATATTTCGTACAACGGTAGCGAGTCGCTGATTGTTGCGGTTCGTGCGGTTGATCCGGCGACCGGTAAGGCGACCGGCCCCGCACTGGCTCAGTCGGAGGCTAAGTTCACCTCCTACTCTGCTTTCTTTGGTCAGTACATGGGTTACACCAACGGCCGTTTCTCGACTGTTCTGGACATCCCGGCGGGCACCCTGAAGTCCGGCAACTCCTATGTTGTGCAGACTTTCGAGTTCAACGTTCCGGAAGATAACGATGAGGCGAACAGCCAGGCGCTGAGCACTCAGGCGTTTGTTCCGGTGAACGGCGAGAACGTTAAGAAGGCGTCTCCTTCGGTTTCTTTGAGCACTGACAAGGTGGATCTGAGCTCTTCGACCACTATCCGTGTGAAGGGTAAGGACTTCAAGGTTCCGGCTGGCGCTACCGTGAACGTGCTGTTCTCTGAGGCTGAGGCTGACGGCAACCCGACCGGTGAGGCTCTGGATAGCATCACTCTGAACGCTGACCGTGTGGCGACCGGCGCGTTTGAGACGACCGTTAACGTTGACGGCACCAAGCTGGATGAGGATAGCCACTACGCTATTTTCGTAACCATCAACTACGCCGATGGTCAGCGTGAGCGCATCGCGGCTGATTACCTGACTCTGACCGGTGAGTCTGCGAACAAGAAGGCTCGTGAGCGTTTCGCTGATGTTCCGGTTGCTCACGCGAACCACAAGGCTGTTCTGTGGGCTGCTGATCAGAAGCTGATTGATTCTCGCGAGAAGGATTGGTTCGGCGTTAATGATGATGCGACCCGCGGTGAGCTGACTGTTGCGCTGTACCGTATGGCTGGTTCCCCGAAGGTTACCCTGCCGGCTACTAGCCCGTACCCGGATGTGAAGGCCGATGACCCGAACTACGCTGCGTACATTTGGGCTCGTCAGAAGGGTATTACTTTCGGCTGGTCTGATGGTAAGTTCCACGCGAATGCGTCTGTCTCTAATGCTACTGTTGCGGCGTTCCTGTACCGTTTCGATGGTAAGAAGCCGGTTGCTGCGACTGAGGCGCCGTACACCGATGTGAAGGTCGGTTCTGCGTTCTACCGCGAGATCACTTGGGCTAAGCAGCAGAAGCTACAGGTTTTCCCGGGCTCTGAGTACCACCCGTCTGCGCTGGTGAGCCGTGGTGAGCTGGCTGGTTTCTTGATGAACTACAAGGTCCGCTAGGGCTCTATAAGGTTCACTAGGGCTTTATAAGGTTCGCTAGGACTAGTCTCTAGGGTCTATGGATTATGCCGGGCTGGCGGCGATGAAACGTTGGTTTTATCCCGCCGGCCCGGCTTTTCTGTGCCATTGCGGGGTGTTTATGAGGTGTCTGCAAGGTATCTGTAGGGGCGCGTGCGGGACTGTCGCCCGGTGCTGTTCCGCGGTTTTTCGAGGTATTTTTGCCGGCTAACACGCTAATGTGGGCTGTACCGCATGTGGGGCGCACCTCATGCGGTACCCGCTATTGGGCGGATTTTTGGGGTGCTCCACTCCCCTTTTTAAGAATGTTCTGTGGAGTGTAAATTAATATTTTTCAAGCTGTGGTTTATGCTTAGGACTGTTGCGCCCCCTTGGTGCGCACCCTTATCCGGCTGGGTGCGTAGAACTAGAGGGAGCCCATCACACACCGATACATCAACCACATTGAGGATTTATGTCCCAGGATTTTAAGCAGTCGACTGATACTGCCCATAATTCTTCTGCACCTCTGCTGGCACCGGAGGGCACCCCCGAGGCTTCTTCTCAGGCTGAGTCGAAGAAGCGTAAGCGCCGCCGTATTGAGCTGGCTGTTGGCGCTGTGGCGCTGGCGGGTGTTTTGTATCTGCCGTTCTCACCTCTTTTCTCTTTTTATGATCCGTCGGAGGCGCGTCTTTCTTCGGCGGATACTGCTGCGCCGGCGACCGCTTCGGCGATTTCTACTTCTGCTCTGGTGTCGAGTTCTTCGACCCAGGGCCCGAAGATTCTGCATCCGTCCGTGACCGCGCCGGATGCGAATACTATTTTTGCTGATGCCCCTGAGGATTCTGCGTACTATGCGGGTATCCGTTGGGCTGTTCGTACCCAGACGATGGAGCCGGTTTCTGAGGACCATTTTGGTGCTGAGGATCCGGTGACTCGTGGCGAGTTGATCACCATGTTCTATAAGCTGGCGGGTTCGCCGGCGGTGACTCGTCCGGAGCATTCGCCGTATGCGGATGTTGATGAATCTGACCCGAACTATGATGCGTACCTGTGGGCGCGTCAGGAGCGTATTACGTCTGGTTGGGTTGATGGTAAGTTCCATGCGGAGGCGCGCCTGTCGAATGCTTCTGCTGCGGCTCTTCTGTACCGTGCTGATGGTGCGCAGAAGATTCAGATGTCGGGTTCTTCCCCGTTTAGCGATGTTTCGTCTGCGACTCCGTTCTACCGTCAGATTGTGTGGGCGTCTCGCCATGGCGTGTCGACGGTGTCTGAGGGTAATGCTTTTGAGCCGACGGCTCAGACCTCTCGTGGTCGTGTTGCGATGATGATGTACCTGTACTTCCGCACTTCCTAGTTTTCGCCCTTCCTCGTTTCACGCTTCGTTTTAGTGCTTGGTTAGTGTATTTGGCGGCCCCGTACTCCCGTTTGAGGGGTGCGGGGCCGCTTGTGTTTTTGAAGACTGTTGTTTTGAGGACTGTGCGCGGGGTTCAGCATGCTGGGTTCAGTTTTTAACGGCTGGTCAACCTGGGAAAACCCTCAGAACCTTCAAGTCTCTCTTGAGTGTTTCCTGACTTCTATTCGCCCCTTTGATAGGGTGAAATTGTCCCCGAAATTGACGGGGATATTCGACCACTTCTCATTGGGTTGGCGCAGATTCGACGAAGATTTCTCACTCCCTTTTAGAAACTGCATTGGCGCGATGGGTTCGACCGATAAGGAATGATTATGTCCGCTCTTCCGAATTTCAAGGCTTCGTCCTTCTTCCGTGCAGCACGGGGTTGCGGTGCATTGGCGTTGGCTGGCGCGATGGTTTTGCCGATGGCTCCGGCGCTTGCCCAGAATGTTGCCGCAGATGCTCCTGCAGTTGCGGCGGCTGGTTCTCTGCCGGCTGACCCTGCTCCGAAGGCCGCTGTCGCCCAGAAGACTGATGCTTTCGCCCCGCACTGGCGCTACAACGCTCTGAAGGATACCGGTAACGATCAGGTTCTGAACTTCTCAGGTTGGGGTTTCAATGGCGATATTAACTCCCCGAAGGGTGTTCAGATTGTTGTGCGTGAGAAGACCCTGAGGGCGCGGGTTCTGGCGGTTAGCGACATCATCGAATATAACCACGAGGAACTGGCTTTTGCTTACCAGGGCGGCTATGTGACCGGTACCGTCAATATTCCGGCGAACACCCTGAATAAGGCAAAGCAGTACGTTGTCGAGGTGTGGGGCAACAACGGCTACGAGGGCGACGAGTTCATTACCCCCGTCGTGGGTAAGGCACCCGAGGGTCATGGCACCCTGCTCGCTTCTCAGACGCTGAACTTTAACGGTTCCGATGGTTCGCAGGCTGCGGATGTTCCGGGCGCTAAGGCTGTCCAGGAGGACGCTCCGACATTCGACGTTCTGTACGACGGCAAGAATCCGCTACTGTACACCTTTGAGGGCGGCACCGTCCACGTGAAGGGTTCGGGTTTCACCAAGGAGTGGCGTGAAAAGCACGGCAATGTAGCGGTTTACCTGGCCGCTTCTCAGGGTGTTCCCGATGGTGACCTTCTGCCCGCTGATGATACGCCGCTCCGTTTTGAGGAGGGTAAGGACTTCACCATTGCCGAGGATGGCACCCTGGATGCTCAGCTGACGGTCAAGCCGGACGTGCTTCAGCGCTACTACGAGCCTCGCAACTACTTCCCCGGTATCCCGCGTTACGAGGTGCGTTACGAGGTTGACCTGGTTGCTGAGAAGCAGGGTCAGCCCCCGCTGACCGTTGAAGATCTGTGGGCTGGCAAGAACGTGGTGCGCCGTATTGCGGTGCATACTCAGGCGTTCCGCCCCAGCCCGTTTGCCCCCGAGGTGAAGTACAAGGCTCTGGGCGACACCACCGCGGATCAGGATATTTACTTCTCGGGTACCGGCTTCTACGGTGAGATTGCTTCCCCTAAGGGTGTTCAGTACGTAATCCGTGAGAAGGGTTCGAACACCCCGGTTCTGGCGACGAGCGACCTCATTGAGTACAACCATCACGACCGCGCCTTTGAGTTTGTGAATGGTGAGCTGTCCGGTAGCGTAAAGGTTCCGGCGAACACTCTGGATCCCGCGAAGAAGTATGTCGTAGAGGTTTGGGGTAACAACGGTTACGAGAACGGCGAGTTCGTCGCCCCCGTTGTGGGTAAGGCACCCGAGGGCCGCGGTACTCTGCTGGCTTCTCAGGACCTGAAGTTCAAGGGCTCTGACGCTGTTGAGGATAAGAAGCCTAGCTTGACCGATGAGCAGCGTAAGGAGCGCGCTACCCGCGGTGAGCTGGCGGTGGCTCTGTACCTTCAGGCCGGCGCGCCCGAGGTGAAGCTGCCCGAGACCTCCCCCTGGCCGGATGTGAAGACTGACGACCCGAACTACGCTGCGTACATTTGGGTTCGTGAGAAGGGTATCAGCTACGGCTGGTCGGACGGCAAGTTCCACGCGGACGCTGGCATCTCGAACGCTACCGTTGCAGCGTTCACTTACCGCGCGGCTGGTTCTCCTGCGGTGACGGGTAATTCCCCCTACGTGGATGTTAAGCCTGGTTCTGCGTTCTACCGTGAGATTCTGTGGGCTAGCCAGAATTTGACTACGGTGTACGGTGGTCAGTATTTCATTCCTCAGCAGCTGCTGACTCGCGGTCATCTGGAGACTGTCCTGGCTGCTTTCCAGTCTCGCTAAACATAGCCAGCTGAACACCCCCGTGTTCCCGAGCAGGTTTTCTGCCCAGGAGCGCGGGGCTCTGTTTTTGGGGTTTAGCGTGCTGAGTTTAGCGTGCTGGGTTCTCAGTTCTTAGTGGCTGGTCAACCTGTGAAAACCCTCAGAACCTTCAAGTTTTTCTTGAGCGTTTCCTGACATCTGTCCAACCCTTTGATAGGGTGAAAATGTCCCCGAAACCG